>CAYWIG010000007.1:0-16218 GCA_964458295.1 uncultured Myxococcales bacterium | reverse complement strand
CTCTCGATATGCCTTAGGAACTGAATCCCCATTCCGGCTCCGGTGTGCGCGCCCTCGATGAGGCCGGGGATATCCGCCATGACAAAGCTTTTATCCGTTCCAATTCTCACAAGTCCGAGACTTGGAACCTTAGTCGTGAACGGATAGTCGGCGACCTTCGGCTTTGCATTGGATACAGCGGAGATCAACGTCGATTTGCCGGCATTTGGAAGACCAACCAGCCCTACATCAGCAAGTAGTTTGAGCTCCAATCTGATCCTCCTCGATTCACCCGGCGTTCCTGGCTCAGCCTTTCTGGGCGCCTGGTTTGTAGCCGAGGTGAAGTGCATATTTCCACGGCCACCTCGACCGCCCTTTGCTACGACGAACTCCTCATCATCTTGATTGAGATCAGCTAGAATCTCTTCGCTTTCGACTTCATATATGACCGTCCCAACGGGGATGCGAATCACACAATCATCCCCAGTTGCGCCCGTCATCTGCTTACCCTTTCCGTTTTCACCGCGCTTCGCCTTGAAGGATCTTCTGTAACTCACATCGAGCAACGTCGAGAGATTGGCATCCGTCTTCAGGATGACGCTTCCGCCGCCACCCCCATCGCCACCGTTGGGCCCACCCTTGGGAACGTACTTCTCCCTCCGGAAACTGACACATCCGTTTCCACCATTACCGGAGGTTACATCAATCATTGTCTCATCTATAAACTTCATATGTTTCGCAATTCAATTAAGAGTTAAGTAAGAGTTGAGGTACTTATCATAATAAAATAATTCTTAATTCTTAATTAAATTCTTAGTTCTTAACTCTTAATTCTTAATTAATATAAAAAACCCTCTGATTAACAGAGGGTTTAAATCAAAAATAAAATGACAGCCCTTCCATCAAGTCGCTAAATTCACGTTAGCATACTTGCGATTGCCACGTTTATTCACAAATTCGACGACGCCATCGATCTTCGCAAAGAGAGTACAGTCCTTACCCATACCGACGTTCTGTCCAGGATGGATCTTCGTACCACACTGCCTCGTTATGATATTGCCAGCCTTGACAAACTGCCCACCGTAGCGCTTTACGCCTCTTCGCTGTCCATGACTGTCGCGACCGTTTTTCGCTGAACCTGCAGATTTTTTATGTGCCATCTTAAAACCTCGTATTGCGTTTATCGGTTACGCTGCTCGAATCGTCTATCGTTATTCGGTTGCGTCACGCCCAACGTCTAACGACCACCGTTTCGAGCTTCGTAACCACAACCTAACTACGCAACCTGTAATGTAAATGAACTAATGCTTATGCGCCAATCTTGGTAACCTTCAGTTCAGTATAGTACTGACGGTGTCCGCGAAGCTTCTCATAACCTTTGCGGCGTTTCTTCTTGTAGACGAGAATTTTCTTCGCCTTCGCCTGCTTCAGGATCTTTGCCGACACCTTCATGCCATCGACGATCGGTGCGCCGAGCTTCGGAGCTCCATCGCCGCCGACCATGAGAACTTCGGATAGATCGATCTTGGATCCGGCATCACCTTCAAGCTTTTCAACCTTGATCACCGAACCTTCGTTAACCAGATATTGTTTGCCACCTGTTTTGATAACCGCGTACATCAGAAACTCCTCTATTTTTCATATACATCACCGCTCACAAAGAGCGGGAGTACCTATCCTAAATACCCCCCACAAGTCAACAACAAAGCCACTTTGAATAGCTTTATATTCAGACCATCAGAGGATCAGCTACAGCAACTCAACTTAACATATTGATATTGCACGACATTATCTGGATAATCTCTTCACCACATCGAACGGTTTGATGTGGCGGCTGACACAGTGTCAATATTCCCACTCGAGATGCGGTAAAAAACACCCACCAGGAGTCAGCTGCCGATTATAAATCCAATATTATTAGGCGGTTAGAGGTCTATGCCCCCTGCCATTTATGGCATGATGTTTGCTCATGAATAGGGAGACCTACTTGAGGGGGGGGGGGACATGAAAAAGTTAAGTGTTCTTATCGGCATTCTGTCCATTATAACAATCACTGCATGCGGTGGAGGAAGCAGCAGCGATGATGATGGCGGAGATACCGATACCGATGCCGATGTGATCTTCAACGATTTGACAGACGGTGCCACAGTAACGTCGCTCTCCACAATTCTATACACCGCTTCGGGTACAATAGATCAGGACAGCACAACGACATCTAATTTTTTCGTGATGCTAGCGCCGTCGGGAGATAGCTATTCACAGGATGACTGCGATGCGTTGAGCGGACTGTACGCAACCATTTCATTTCCGTCGGAAGACGAGGCACTCATCACACTCGATACAACGCCATATGCAGGAGCATATCTGATCTGCATCGACAGCCTTCCGTTCTCGTCGACTAGTGCAAATCTTGCAAAGTCGAGCGAGGTCAGCGAACAGAAATCACTCATTCTTGATAACGATGAGAGTTTTACCGGCACACCAGATACAAGCTATGGTGACGGCAATGGCTACGTCAACTGGATGGTCAGCGGTTATCCAGAGAGTGGGGGTTCGATCACATTCGAGCAGGATTCCGAAGGAAACCTGATAATATTCGATGGTCAATCCCTTTTCAAATACAGCATCGATGGTGCCATCGATTCGTCGTTTGATACAACAGGGATCAACGATGATGATTGCGAATGCGAAAGCTTCGCCTTGGACAGTAACAATAATATCTATGTGGTAGGAACCTGCGATACCGAATCAAGCCCAACTCGTAAAATCTGGAAGTTCGACAGCAACGGATCCTCCGTTACATCCATGACCCATTCGGAAACGGGCTATTTTAACGGCATTTATATCGACTCCGATGACTCCTTATACGTAGCCAGCAGTTTGCTTGGAGGTGAAAGTGCCCTCCTTGGCGAATACGATGCCGATCTAAATCCCGTAACCTCCTTCGGCACGGATGGAGAGGCAATCGTCTCCGGCGTGTCCTGTAACGTCTGGTCGGTTGTGCAGGCCAGCAGCGGTAATTTCATCGTATCCGGAGAAATCAGGCCCGGTGAAGGTCGCTATCCAGCGGTCTTTAGCTTTACGAGTTCTGGTGAGCTGGACGCATCCTTTGGCAATAATGGATACGTTTACGACGATTCGGCAGATGGATATCTGGCCTATTATATGGTTCTAGATGCCAGCGATAACATCTACATCTACTCTTCACCGACCGACGACCCGGGCGGATTGGTCGCAAAATATGATAGCGGTGGATCGCTCGTCACCTCATTTGGATCATCCGGAAAGATAACCATGGATTCAAACAGCACCGCCTCTGCAATCAAGATGAAGGGCGACAATCTTTATCTTTTCTATAGCATCGGTGAGGAGGAGGGTGGAACTGGAAAAATAGCTGCCCTTAACAAAACATCAGGCACCGCCGATACATCGATCTTTACCGATGGCGTCTACACGCCAAGTCTTTTCCCAATCAATAGCTATAGCGACATGATCGTCGATAACTACGGTCGAATCCTGATGGCTGGATATTGGGCGGAGAATAACTCGAGCGGCGGCATCATTCTAATGATGATGAGATAACGAAACCTTACTTCTCCATAACGTCGAACTGCTCGAGGTGATAGTCGGCGATGCTCTTGATGTGAATCCTCTTCTTAAAACGATCCTCTAAATATTCAAGCTGAGCGCGTTCCTCATCGTAGAGAACCCCTGCAACGGATGGATGGCAATAGACCATAAGCTGATCACCCTTAACCTCAGGGATTTCACGGCTGATCTCTCTGAATACCTCGTAACATATAGTGGCTGGACTCTTAAGATATCCTTTACCCTCGCAATACGGACACGTGTTTGTGAGCTGATGGCGAAGATCTTCTCGCGTCCTCTTCCTCGTCATCTCGACGAGGCCGATCTCTGAAATTTTGGTGATCGTCGTCCTCGCCTTGTCATCCTTGAGCGCTTCCTTGAGCGCGTTGTAAACCTTGTTACGATGATCGGCACGCTCCATGTCGATAAAATCGAGAATGATGATACCACCGATGGAACGCATCTTGACCTGATAGACGATCTCTTTTACGGCTTCTAGGTTAGTCTTGAGAATGGTATCCGCAACATTCCTGCGCCCTACGAATCTTCCCGTGTTAACATCGATAGCGGTGAGAGCTTCCGTCTGTTCGATGATGATGTATCCACCGCTCTTTAGCCAAACCTTTTGTCCGAGCGCCCTCGTAATCTCAATCTCAATCCCGAAGGCATCGAACACCGGTTCGGTTCCATCGTAGAGTTCGACAGAATGCCTGCCCTTGGGAAGAAACTTTGAAACAAAGTTCTTAATTCTGTCGAACGCATCCTTGGAATCGACGACTACTCTATCGATATCCGGGGTCAGTTGATCACGCATAACCCTGGATATAACGTCGAGCTCGGCCTGTATGAGCGCCGGCGCCTTCGAATTTTTAACCTTAGGCTCAATCTCCTTCCACAGTTTTGTCAGATAGTTGACGTCCTCGGTCAACTCCTTCTCGCTCACACCCGAGGATACGGTGCGAACGATAAAGCCGCCGTTGCCCTTCCTCAATTTCTTGAGAATTTTTTTGAGCCTCATGCGTTCATCGGCATCGCCAATGCGACGTGAAACTCCTATATGATCGACCGTTGGCATATATACGATATATCTACCCGGAAGTGAGATATGCGATGTGACCCTAGCGCCCTTCGTACCGAGCGGCTCCTTCTCAACCTGAACGAGAATTTCAGCACCATCCTTCAGAAGATTTTCTATATATCTATCGGAGTTACTTCTCTTCGGCTTGGCCTCAACCTCTTCTCGTTCCTCACTGTTGCCATTTTTATCCTTGATATCCTCAATCCTGGAGAGGTCCTTCACCACATCGGCTGCGTGTAAAAATGCAGTTCTGTCGAGACCGATATCGATAAACGCCGCCTGCATGCCAGGCATCACACGAACGACCTTGCCGTTATAAATATTTCCAACGACACCCTCTTCACTTCGTCGATCGATGTTGAGTTCGGTGACTACACCGTTTTCAACGCGTGCGACACGAGTCTCGCCCAGAGTTACGTTTATGATAAGCTCATTAGCCATTTTAATCCAAAACAATTAAGAATTAAGAGTTAATAATTAAGAGTTAAGGCACTCTTCATCATAAAATTCTTCATTCTTAATTTAATTCTTAATTCTTCATTTTTAATTCTTAATTTTCAACAACCCGCCATCTAACGCCGATCTTCCTCACCACCGCCCTATTCAAATCCTCACCCGAAACGCCAAACACGGCAGATAATATCTCAGATACCCTGACGGCAGGGGGGCTATTTCGGATCATCATCCCTAACACACCATTTCGAAGAACAGCAAGCTTCTGAACGGCCCCCTTTAGATCCACTTCTTTCTTAGATTTGCCGCGCACCCTCATAAAGGGAAAGCATTCCATGGAGTCGAAGCCAGAGATTGAGGCCTCAAGATCCACATCCAGATTGCTCAATTCTACCTCATACTCATTCGACGATATAGCGTCCGATATCGACTCATAGGGCGGTTCCAGAAATTTCACATCCTTCACAACTATTCCATCCGGGAACCTTCCTTCCACGGATCGCATTATCTCACCCTCCTCGATGCGATCCGATAGCTCGATATCTATATACTCCGCTTCACTCTCAACGCCTACGGCCAAGGCCGGTCCAACGCTCACCTTTATGCGCGGATGAAATCCTTCGGAATACCTGAAGGGGAGCTTCGATGCTCGAAGCCCGAAGCGCAGGGCATCGGTAACCTCGAGCCCGCCCAGGAATGCTGCGGGGCCCTTTTTTGAATATTGGATTCTGTATTTGTAGACTTCGTGCTGCGTGCTGCGTGCTGCGTGTTGCGTCGATTCAAACGAATCTTTTGGAACTGTCTCGGAGGAAGCAATTCTATTTTTTATTTCGTCAAAATCGCAGAGGCCGCAGTTTGAACATTCATCCTGCACACAATCGGAAGTCTTCTGCAGCCTCCTCGCCCTATCGCGCTCCTTCACCAAGAATTTTTTATCAGGTCCGATCTTCAGGTGGTCCCAGGGAAACTCAAAACTGTTGCCGCGTCCCTCGAGATATCTATCCGGAGAGATCTTCATCTTCGCAAACGCCCTCCTCCATATCCCGACATCGAAGCATTCATCCCAACCGTCGAACCTGGCACCATCCCCATGTGCAGCAGCGATGACGCCCGCAAGCTCCTGCCCGCCTCTGGCAAAAACGCCTTCCAAAAAACTGATCTCCGCCTTATGCCATTTATAATGAAGCCCAGGCCTCCTGAGTTTTTTCTTTAGATATCTCTGTTTTTCGATCGCCTCATCGATGGAGATCTGCCTCTCCCATTGAAATGGAGTATGTGCCTTCGGAACGAATGTCGATGTGGAGATCGTGACATCGGGACGCCTGTGATATTTTCTGCCGATACCCAAACAGCGATTTGCGATATCCACTATGCCGTCCAAATCTTCCTCGGTCTCACCCGGAAGTCCGATCATGAAATACAACTTTACCGCATGCCACCCATTGTTAAATATTTTCTCAACCGATTTATAGAGATCCTGATCCGTGTTTCCCTTGTTGATCAGATTTCTCATCCTCTCCGTCCCGGCCTCCGGAGCCAACGTGAAGCTGCCTGACCGCGCCTTCCCCAGCGAACAGATCAATCGATTCGACATCGATTCAACGCGAAGACTTGGAAGCGACGCGTCGACGGGAAGCGGCGCACAGGCATCATGGACTTGATCGAGCGCATTCTCGAGTGGCGCCCAATCACCCAAGGAGAGCGACAGAAAGGAGAACTCCTCGTATCCCGAAGAGAGGATGGATTCAGAAGCGATTTTTGAGACGGTCGATGATTCGCGCTGCCTCACTGGACGATATATAAAACCTGCCTGACAAAACCTGCATCCTCTAGCACAACCCCTCGACACCTCCACAGCTGCACGCATCTGCGTAGTCGCGTAAGGGACTACGGGCTTCACAGGATACGGCGTAGAATTTATGTCGCGCTGCAGAGCCCTTCCCACCCCGCTGGCATTGTTACCAAACGAAGGAATGTATACACCACTTACTCTGGATATCCTTTGAAGGAGCTCCGATCTGCTTTCACCCTCCTTCTTCGACACCTTCATCATCTCTGAAATTTCGACGATGAGTCCCTCACCATCGCCTATTGCCATCGCATCGAAGAACGGGGCGACCGGTTCCGGATTGTAGGTGCACGGCCCGCCGGCAACTATGAGAGGGTGAGATTCATCGCGATCCTTGGAATATATCGGAATTCCCGCCAACTTGAGTACGGTGAGAACGTTCGTGTAGGTGAGTTCATATCCGAGGCTAAATCCAAGGATATCAAATTCATCCAAGGGCCTACGCGATTCTAAGGAAAACAACTTCAGACCATTCCTGGATAACGCCTCCTCCATATCGATCCAGGGCGTAAACGCCCTTTCAGCTAGAATGTCATCCCGACTGTTTGCGATATGATAGAGGATCGAAAGGCCGATGTGGCTCGTACCGATTTCATAACTATCTGGGAATACTAGACATATACTGATATCCGTCGAACTCCAATCCTTCCTGCAGCTGCCCACCTCGCCCCCGACATATCGATAGGGCTTGCTAACTGAGCGCAATATTTCGGAAATCCTCGCATCCATCAGGATAGGCTTTTATCAGCAAAGGGGCACAAAAGGCAATAACCCATCTTTCACGCAGCAAGTTTGGCTTTTTTGAATCAAAAAACTTGAATTTATGAGCGAAAAAGTTAGCAACTAACCCCTTAAAATTACGATAACATCTCGACTTAGGGATAGGATGCAAAAAGGCGTCCCACGACGCTTTTTTCTAAACATATGACCGATATCAAGAGAACAGGTGACGGTGGCAAAGGTCCACCCGATGCTTCAGGTATACCTTCGGTTTCAGGGGATGGACCATCAAGACCTGATGGCGGAGTCCTGCCCACGGATGGCTATCAGGATGCTGCGACCGCTGAGGGTGTCAGCAGCAAAGGGGGCGGACCCACATCGATCGCGGCGAGGCAAGGCCCCAGCTCTGTGGTTTTATGGAACAGTGCAAGGATCACCCAACAGACCACCGCCCTCGCCAGGATGGCGGGAGGATTATACGCGAGAGGTTCAAGGAGTTACACCTCAGACGCACGCATGATCTTCGAAGGAGCCATCGATTATTTAAAAACCAAGGGTTTTGATCCTGAGAAGAAGCCAGCTGGAAGTACGCCAACCGATTCGCAGATCGCCACCGCCCTCCTAAGGGGATTCAACGGATATTACAGCGGTATGCCCGAGGCCTCCAGGACGTATTCAAAATCTGATATCGCAAAGCCATCCACAGCCGGTCGAACGGGTGGAAAGTTGTACGGGCCATTCAGGGAATTTATCGACGACAATGCCGCACATCTGGGTCTCGTAGGAAAGAAGGAGCCAAAGGCGAGGACAAAAACAAAAGCTCAAGCGCCGACGTTCAGAGCGGAAACCGTCGCACACAGGATACTTACCGCACAGCATGTGGTGGCTGAAATCCGAGAGATGAGAACTGAGCTGACTGATCCTGACGCATTGGATTCGACGCTTCAGGCGGCCAGGAGAATCGACCGCGATCTAAGATCGCTTGGCACGGATGAGGCAACGCTCACACCGAAGTTGCGCAGAATTGCATCTCGAACTGACGCGTTAGAAAAAGTCGCAGCGCTCGCGGGTCTACGTGACGATGCACTCATAACCGTCACGAGACAGACGACGGATTTCGAAGATGAGAGGATCGAACAGTACATTTCAAATGTTACCGGAAACGTCGCTGATTGGATTCGAAATAACGCCGGGGATCTATATTGGATCGATTCTGAAAAAGAACGCGTACCGATCGATCCTGGACAATTCAATGCGATCGCCGATGCTGCATTAAGAAATTATATTGCCATCTGGCTTTCGGAACAAAAGGCGGGGGAGACCAGAAGAAGGCTTGAAATCACCGAGACCGCATTTAGAAAAGCGCGACTTCTGATATCCCATCAGTTCGCATCGAAGAAGGAGGAGAAGGCGATCAAGGGCATGATCGGCAGACTCCTCCATCACGTCGCAAGACAGGATGCTGGCAGAATCGATGGATCGGCAAAGGGTCAAAAAACCGCTAAAGCTACAGCACCCGAAAAAGCCCCAGCGAGAAATATTCATTCCCTGACAAACTTGGAGACAGTCATAGGTTCAGATCTAATCGCTGAGTTGGATGGCTACTATGACGACATTCGAAGCGGCACGGCTGGCACCGCATCCGATCATGAGGCATACGCACAATCATTCTATGAATTATTCCTCCAGTATATCAGAAGGGCCCGCAATGAATACGGCGACGGGTTCGGACCCGACCTTCTAGCGAGCAGAGGGCTCGAACCGAGATTCACAAAGGCGATCTTCCTGCGAGTCGATGGAGCTATGGAGAGGTTCGACGATGTGGCGTTGGGACTCCTGATTCAATTCTTCGCCGCACAATTTCCAGATTCATCATCACAGATAAAATCGGCGGATGAGATAGCGATGCTAAAGCCCTCCCCGGATGAATATGCCGTTGAGAGGAGAACGCAGGCGGCATCCGCACAGAGGCTTAGCAACTTCATACCGTACGACTACGGGATGTCGCATCGTGATTATGTCTATCAGGTGAGAGGGGTGGGCGAGCCATATTTTGAGGAGGACTTCAACGATCACAGATTGGGAATCACGTGGAAGCGTTCGCTCGATTGGGGGGACATCAGGGAAAATCCCGATACAATAGGTGTTCTCCACTGGCAGAGGATCGTCGAAAACTGGGATAGCATCTTTGACTTCGCAGATGCTGAAGGGCTTTCTACCGATGTCATGCTTGGGATGCCAACTCCAACTGTCGGCGAACGCCCTGAATCGATAAGTAATGATCTATGGGATGCATATGCCAGGTGGAGAGTTTCGATCGGAAGGGGTGAGGATGTAACGGTGGAGCCTAGGGGTGAGGATGGCATCAGCGCCATGATCGCCAGATACGAATTTCTCTCGGAGATAGCCGAGGCACATGGTCAACGGATGGATTTCCTCGAGTACATGGCAACGATCTATCCACCGATCGCCAGGATGCTGCTACGAGCAGGCGACGAGGGCGTAATCGATCTATCCGAACCGGAGCCGATGCACGATCTGTTCTATGAGGCGTGGAGCTACATGACGTGGGCGCAGCAGGTGCACTTCGGTGGATATGAAGCATATACCGGAGTGAGGGCAGCGACTTTCGACACACACCGAACTCAGGAGGTAATTCCTGAACATTGGGATGCGAGAAGATATGCCGCTCCCAAGATGTCTGAACGTTTGGGGATAGAACGGGAGGAGTTGATAATCTTCATAAACGGATTCCTGCGCGGCGTTCGAGAAATTCTCCCCAGGGTAGACGTACGTGACACCAGGGATGCAAGGCTCTCCCCGGAGCTTCGTAGGAGGAGAAGCAGGTACACGATAAAATTCGACGTCGTCGATAAGAGGAAGCAATCGCTACCTACGGTAAGGGTTACTAAGGGAGCGGATAGGATAATCGACGATCGAATAAGGGCCGGCACCTACGATGGACGTATCTCCTACCTAGGAAACTATTTAAGTGCGATCAGCGCACTAATTCCCAACGCCTCCATATCGGACCCCCAAAATGGAAATTTAAGTGTAGCCGACCTCCAAGGGGAACTCGAAACGGTCTCGAAGGAACATCTCATCAAATCATCCATCTATAGGGATGCTACGACCACATCCTCAACCTACTCCCCGGATGATATCCGGGAGGTGAGGGAATTCTACAAACATGCTCTCGAGGGCTTTGCACATAGGATTTTGGTCGAAGCCCCGATCACGGGGACGATTCAACTTGGTGGTGAGGCCGTTCATTTCCAACTTCTTCACACCCACACTCCTTTTGTGAAAGACGGACATCTAGGAGTCGCAATCGGAGAGATTGTCAGTACATCCCAAAGGGAAACGTGGGGTAACGACCTGACATTGGCAGTATCGAGGATCAAAGCCGCCGTGGCATATCTCATGTCGATCGGAGAGCTCGCCCCATCAGATGCAAAAAACAGGGATAGAATTGCGAACGCTGTAAAGCCCCTCCTCGGTGACTTTCCGATATTCGATTCAGCCTTGGAAAAATATCTAAAACTCAGGAACGGTGATTTCTCAGCCCAACCGGATACGACGGTGGAACCTGATGATAGGAGTCCGCCCCCAGGATCCAAACCCGCCGTTCCTGCAGGACCCAAACTTCCAAGGGGAGTTAAATGGCAGAGTTTGTTCGCGCGAACGGCGGAGGATTCACACGGGCTCACCGCAGCTGACACTGAGGTTGGAACGGCCATCCTTCGCGACTATTTCGACGCTGTAAAATATCTATACAGGAGATTTTGGCCCCATACGCTGGAGAGAATGGTCGAAGAGCACAAACCCACAAGTCCTGCGGATGTCACGCGCGCGATTTCCGATTTTCTAAACGGAATAGGTGTTCCCACCGTTGTCGAAACTGAAACCGTAGATATCGATGGTGGAAGCGTCGATCAGCATATCGCCGCGCTCGTATTTGAAGATTACAGGGACCTGTTCCCCCAGCCCAGAGGGCATGGAAGAAGAATTCGATTACCTCTAAATGAAGCGCTGGTATCGAGGTTAACAGAGCTTCATATTGAAAACTATCTAGGCTCATCGAGGCCAGATTTTGTGAACGCAACAAGGCTTGTTCATGCCAACATCGACGAGTTCAATGCCGAGGCTGCCGCTGCGTATTCCAGTGAACAGGAGATTCCACACGATGGACTATTGGGAGGTGCGCTGAGAACACATATAGACGGCAGCGCTGCCACTGAAGTTGATCTACCTGCACTAAGGCGTGCTCTATTTAATTTGAGATGCGCTATAGGTGCATGTACGGTTCCAGAGGAACCTCACGTGCGGGACGCTCTCTCCTCTACAGGGAGGGATGGAGCCGTATCGGATACACACATCGCGCTCCTGAGTGAAGTGCTCACCGCGCAGGTCGACTTGCAACGTGAAGTTCTATCCCTCGTCGACGATCCCGAAATTGGAATAGTTCAATTTTTCCAGGACAACTATAATGCCCCGCACCTCGATGTAACATACTTAAGTGAACTGGCCCACGATTATGTGCTATCGCGAATATCGGGAAACCTTCCTATCGATGTCACCGCCATGGCTGGACATTATGTGGATAACAACCTGTCTCAATATCCCTCCGTCGCACTTCAGGTAGCAAATTCATACAGGTCCATACTCGGTGATTGGATAAGTCATGTTAGGATGGGACTTGGAGATCCAGTTGGACTAGCACACATGGCAATTCCATCGATCGAGGAAGACACGGACAACCCACCGGTCAGCTTGGACGATTTTAGAGCGAGGATCGCAGCGGACGTCGACGTTGGGATGACCTACCAACGGCTCGAGCAACTAGAGACGCGTTATGGGTATCTCGCAGCTTTCCTGGGTCTAGAACCTGACACCGGTCTAGAATTAGCTACCGCCACGGCATATGCTCAATCCATAGAGTCAGCGCAGGGTGAACTCGATACGGAACTGGTTGGAATTATAGATAGGGTCGCAGATCTTCACAGGCGCTCACACGAAACCTATCTCTCCTCCGGAGCTGAACTCGACCTCGATGGCGTCGATGAAGCGGCAGCAGCGAGAAGACTAGCTGAGCTCGAAGCCTCATGGGAAACCATGAGCGGACTGCAGGATGAGGTGGACGCCCTCTCTACCCTACAGGAACGCGCTGCAACGATAATTGGAATAAGAAATGAGGACACAGCGGCCAAACAGGCGACCGAAAGTCTCTCCTTGGATTTCCTAAAACTTCCCGATCCCGCTCCACGAGGGACAGTGGATGTTTTGGATCTTCACATTCGATCCGCGAAGGCCCTGCTCTCTTTGGCGGACGACGCGATGCTTCACAACATGAGCGTCGTCGAAGATCATATGACATCGCTGGAGTCGATACGCTTCCAGAATGCCGCTGCCGAGGAATTGGCCCGCGTGGAGAAGGCTAAGGGTGCACTGTCCGAATTACACGATACCGTAACAGCGAAATCGGATGAAGCCGAAAAAACTCACACGGTTAACCTTCAAACGTTAGCAGATGGAGTAAAGGATATCGACGGAGATCGAACAAATTTTGTAATGCGGCGGTAAGATTTGTTGAATTGGAACGAGCCGCAACGGCTGCCGCTGACGAGCTCTCAACCGAAAGAGAGGGACTGGAAGCTAAAGTAGAGGATACATATAGAGCGACCCGGGCAGCGAGGATCACATTCTCTGAAGTTGGAGAGCAGCACGGAGAGGCTTTATTAGGAGCGATAGTCGAATTGGAACTCCTTGCGAAGACGGCAGGAGAGACCCTAACCTCTTCAGGTGGGCATCATAGGAACCTCCTTGAATCTATCAGCACAGCTCGCGAAAGGCTCGTCGCCGAAGAGGAAAAACTTTCTTTAACCGATCCATCACTTTTCACAAAACCTACCTCCCTAAGTGCGAGCATAGCTGATGATGCTTTCAAATCTACAAAACCTAGTGCGCGTCATTACAGGACGGCGCTCTCGACACTCGAAAGAATCACAAGTGCGATGATTCTTTCAACCGATGAAGGCTCTTATCTCATTACGCCTGTCGATGCTCGTACGATAAACACCTGGAGAAAAACGAATAGAGATGAGGCGCTTCAACTAACCTCCGTTCTTGGCGAGGAAATCAACATCGCACAGAATACTTATGGCGTAAACGTAACTACACCCAAAGGTTCATACCATCTATCACCTCTCGCCAATTTCGTGCGTGTAACCAGAACGCTGATGCAAGGAAGGAGTAACGAACTGATCCTTCTTGCTGATTTGATAGGAGGTGGGGGCTCATCGGATCACCGAACGGATCTCATCGCCCACCTAGCCCACCTGGGAACAAGCGCCCAAGTGAAGGAGGTCAGGGCGACCGTTCGCAGATGGGCTATAGTTAACAGGGAACACCTGGGTAAGAAATATTTTACAAAGGAAGAACCTCTAGGGGTTCCTCGTGACGGCTACGATGCTCTGGCTCACGCAAACTGGCATCATCTATATGATACGTATATGACAAACCCGCACATGGGTATGATGGTCGTCAGAAGTGGCGCACCTGAACGAAAGGGAGAGATACTATGGGCTGGCCCGGTTGACATGAGGGATGCACACAAGGGATTGGAGGAGAGGAGGGAGGTCTATAGGTATCTACATGGCTCAACCGGAGAATGGACTGAGATAAACATAAAAGAAATAGCTGGCCTGGATGAGCGAGCTACTTTCCATGTCGCGCCCTTTTACACGACTTCGGTGGAGGGTGTCCTTACCCTCAGAACTAATTGGGCGATGACGCACGACCCAACGCTTTTGGATTTCGGATGGATTTACCAGATGGCGAACCAGTCGGTGGAGGTGGAGAGCTTTCCTCGTTCAGATGAAGAACAGAATTTCGGACAGTTCGTTCACGGACTGCTCTCCCCAATCAGCAACACACCGCCCGGTGAGACATCACCACTTACGCTTCATGACGTACAGAACTTGGCGGTGGCCGCATATCACGTAGCGATGAATAGGCCCTCTCCAATCAGACTAGCGGATGTAAGCGACAGGGCGCTCATGGGATGGATCGAGTCCATACCTGACAAAATCGACCTTTACGACAATAGAGATGTGGTAGTCGCTGACCTTAGGAGGGAGATGAGTGATGCTAACTTTAGAGGATTCATGGCCAAGCTCTATCTCATATATCACTATTCCGACGATATGGATTCGGAGGCCATCGCATTTAGGACTGCTCTCGCCATCGCCACCGTCCGTAATGCACAGATCTTAGAAAGCAGCGTGCGCTCCATAGGAGAAATCTTCGATAGGAACACAAATACAATTTATCGAAACATGCACGATCCCCTCTTCACACCTCTCGATGGGGACCTGGTTAGCGCTCATCCCGAACTGAAGAAAGTAGGCCGCGGACAGCTCTTTGCGGCACTTAAGATTCTTGAACCGAATATGGCTACCAAATTACCAAGGGATTGGCCCATCAGAGATATTGAGGAAAGGCTGGCAAGGGCCCCTGTCTGGTTGAAGCCGATGATGCAGAGGCTTCCATCCATGGCAAATCTACTTACGATAGTTGGCCTAACCTATAGCTCCTTACCAAGAGAGTTCAGGCTGAAGTTCAAGGGATTGTTCCACCTCTGCTTCGATAACAGCAGAATTCCAGATGAAGCCACGAGAAGATCCCTCAAGGAGCGCTTGCAAAAACTCTACGCTACAGAGGCGCAGGTCGGCGTGGCCGGACACGATGCGATAATAAGGGCGCTCGGTGAAAATTTAACCGAAGGATTTACGCTGGCCAGATGGCTCACGGGTGAGGCCGATCCATGGGTGGAAAAACCAAACAGCTTAGACGACAGAACTCCCGCAGACAGGATCAGAATGCTCGCCCCGGAGCTCATGAAGGCGAGAGAATTTATATTGGAATTCTTCCACGAAAAAGTCACAGAGGATAGAGAGGTAAACAGAATATCGGAAGCCATGCGTGATTTCTATCGACGAAACGTCGAGCTTAGATCAGCGCTCGTCATGATCTACTTCGTGTTGATGAAGATGCAGGAGGAGCATCGCCATAAGATCTTCAGTTTTTTTGAACTTCCAAGTGGAGATCAAAGCCCCACCCTCTTCGCAAGGATCGCAACAAAGGATGACATGATTTCCGAAATCAGGAAGGCGCTCAAAGAACCTTTCGGGGAAGATGATGCTGAATCGAATGCCGCCAGGCTTACCGGAATGGAGTATCCACATCTTCCGCTAGAACTTTTATCACCAATCTCCAGATTGGCCTACATGGCACCAAGCGTCTTCCGGCAGAAGCAGAGTTTAGTCGATGCTGCTTTTGGCGTGGCTAGGGGAAATGAGCAGTTGGTAAACTTAATAAGTTTCGCCACGAAACATAGCGAATTTCGACCCGCTGTGGCTGCACTTAGCCTAGCCATGTTGCGATATGACAGGGGTAAGCGCTTTAGGATATACAATGCATTCGAAGGGACACCGGACCTAACGTCCGACGGCTTCATAGATATCCTTGTAGAACATGGCCTACTGCCTGA
>CAYWIG010000006.1:0-16469 GCA_964458295.1 uncultured Myxococcales bacterium | reverse complement strand
ATCTGACATTGCGACTGTGTGTATATATTGTGGGGCTTTTTGGATTGAGTCTTTAACTTGCAAGGAGTGATACAAAATTCCAAATAACAAGCACCAAATAACAAATAAATTCCAATGACCTAAATTCGAATGACCAAAATGTATGTTAATAAGAGATATGATTTGGAAGAGCGAACCTTGAAGTTTGCTAAAAGAGTTAGAAAATATATTAGATCGCTACCAAGAACAATGTCTAATATGGAGGATGGCAAGCAATTAATAAGATCATCAGGTTCGGTGGGAGCTAATTATATTGAAGCTAACGAATCTCTGAGTAGAAAAGATTTTAAAATGAGAATTAAAATATGCAGAAAGGAATCTAAGGAATCGATTTATTGGCTGGATTTAGTGGTGGATAATAATTCCAGTGAGTATTCACAGGAGGGATTTAATCTTAGAGGGGAAGGGATTGAGTTGAAAAAGATTTTCTCTTCGATAGTTGAGAAAACTAAATGACGTTTTTGGTCATTGGAGAATTGTTATTTGGAGCTTATTTGTAATTTGGGATTTGGTGCTTGGTGCTTAATTTATGAAGATACAGATTGTCACAACTGGCGATGAGGTGATGCAGGGCGTGATCATCGACTCCAATACCGCCTGGATTGCAGAGAGATGTGCACAACTGGGCCACCAAGTGATTCGCCACGAGTCTGTCGGCGATGATATAGAAGCGATAGGCGATGTTCTTCAAGGTGCTTCAGACCGAGCTGATGCAGTCATGGTGACCGGAGGTCTAGGCCCTACGACTGATGATCTGACGATCGAAGCTGCTAGCAAAGCCCTCAAGGTCAAACTCGTAAAGGATGAGGAGGTTTTAGAGGGGATCCGTCATTTTTTCAAAATGGTCGGTCGTCCGATGTCTTCAAGTAATGAAAAACAGGCCTTGATCCCTGAAGGATCTGAAACTCTTCAAAATAAAGTTGGTACTGCACCTGGTGTTAAAGTTAAATTAAACGATTGCTGGTTCTTCTTCATGCCTGGCGTTCCGAAGGAGTTGTATCAAATATTTGACGACTCCGTAATGCCATGGCTTTCAGAGAGAACCGAAGGTGTAGTTCGAGAGCAGGTGCTTCGTTGTTTCGGCGAACCCGAGGCGTCGATCGATGAGATGTTGAAGGATGTGGATCTCGGCGATGCCAGGCTCAGCTTCCGTGTAAAATTTCCGGAGATACTGTTGAAACTCGTCGTTCGTTCCAAGACCTTGAGCGATGCGGATAAAATTTTAAATGCCGCTACGAGCATGGTGCGTGAGAAGCTCGGGGATATCGTCTATGCCGAGGGTGATACCTCTCTTCCAGAGGTGGTAGGTCGCATCCTGCGTGATAATAATATGAAGATTGCCGTTGCGGAGTCGTGTACCGGGGGGCTCATCGCGAGCATGATAACGGACGTTCCTGGATCTAGCGAATACTTTACCAGGGGCTATGTCGCTTACAGCAACAAATCTAAGATGGAACTCCTGGCGGTCGGTGAGGAGATCTTGAAGTCATATGGTGCTGTGTCGGCCGAAACCGCGATGGCGATGGCTAGAGGAGTGAGGATGGGCGGCGATGCTTCGATAGGTATAGGTGTTACAGGAATTGCAGGCCCCGGAGGCGGGACGCCCGATAAGCCGGTGGGTACGGTCTATATAGGTATCTCTGCAGGGGAGATGACGCGGGCTTTCAAATATTCCTTTAATCGTGACAGGATTTGGTTTAAGAATATCGTCGCAGCTATGGCGATCGACTTGATTAGGAAAACAGTGATTGGAACATTGCCTGAGGGGAGCTCTTGAGATGAAGATTAGATCTTTTCTAGCATTCGACATAACTGACGAGATGAGATCAGAGTTGGCGAAGGTCGTTCAACTCCTGTCGCCCAAAATTCGTGACGTGAAATGGATCAAGCCGGAACTCATGCATTGTACAATCCGTTTCTTCGGTGATGTCGAAGAGGAGTTGCTTCTTGGGAACGTTTCGAAGGTGATCGCGCGCGAGGTTAAACATCAATCACCTATAAAACTCATCGGCCGAGGAATCGGCGTCTTTCCGAATTGGAGATATCCGAGGGTCTTGTGGGCAGGGCTTCATGGAGAGACGGAGTCGATGATGAGCCTACATGCGAAGCTCGAGGAGGCCTTTGGAGAGTTTGGTTTTAAGAGCGACCCTAGGGAACTCAGACTACATCTCACGCTGGGTAGGGCCAAAAAGAAATTTAAAGATGGCAAGGATCTGATGGGCCTTGTGGAGAAGATGGGTGAGAAGAAATACGGTGAAGTTGTTGTCGATTCCTTGACCCTCTACAAAAGTGAGCTGATGAAGGAAGGGTCAATCTACACGGCACTAAAAAAGTTTTCTCTTGGAGGTAAGAAAAAATAAACGACGAGCCCGAGGGTGGGCGATGTGTGATCATCTTCGTGATCAAACTTCTCCTGTTTTCGTGTTCTTAAAAGAAAGGGAGTCTTTATGAGTAGCAATATGCCGTCCCCTGATAACAGGGAAAAGGCGATCGGACTCGCGGTCGCAAGTATCGAAAAGCAGTTTGGAAAGGGTTCAATTATGAGGCTCGGTAAGGACCAGCCTCTTGTGTCGGGTATCGAGGCGATTCCTACCGGTTCGATATCCTTGGATATCGCGCTTGGAATCGGAGGTCTCCCGAGAGGGCGAGTTGTCGAGATATATGGTCCCGAATCTTCCGGCAAGACGACGATGGCACTGCAGGTTGTGGCACATGCGCAGGCGGCGGGATGCGTCGCAGCTTTTGTGGACGCCGAACATGCCCTCGATGTCGATTATGCGAGGAAGCTCGGTGTGAAGACAGAAGATCTTCTCATAAGTCAGCCGGACAGCGGTGAACAGGCCTTGGAAATTTGTGATACGCTTGTTCGCTCCGGGGCTATCGGTATCCTCGTGATCGATTCTGTCGCGGCACTCGTTCCACGCTCGGAACTCGACGGTGATATGGGCGATGCGCAGATGGGGTCGCAGGCGAGGCTCATGAGCCAGGCGCTTCGCAAGCTCACATCCACGATTTCGAAGTCGAATACGATGGTTGTATTCATCAATCAGATTCGTATGAAGATCGGTGTTATGTTTGGAAATCCTGAGACGACGACCGGCGGCAACGCCTTGAAATTTTATTCCTCAGTTCGTCTCGATATTAGGCGGATTGGACCGATCAAGAGGGCAGAAGACATTATCGGCTCCCGTACCCGCGTGAAGGTCGTGAAGAATAAGGTGGCACCTCCCTTTAAGAAGGCGGAGTTTGATATCGTCTACGGCGAGGGGATTTCGCGCGAAGGTGATGTCCTCGATCTCGCTGCCGACATGGGTCTCGTCGAGAAGAGCGGCGCATGGTATACCTGTGGTGACGATCGCATCGGACAGGGCCGCGAGAATGCGAAACAGTATCTCAAGGAGAACCCGAAGCTTATGAAGCGTCTCGAGAAAGCCGTTTTGGAAAAACACGGAATTGTGAGAAGCGTTAATAAGGATGCAGCGAAGGTGACTACCGCCGATAAGAAGGAAGAGAAGAAAACAAAATAGGAGATTCAATCGATAACTTGTTAAGGGGGGTGGCGATATCGACCACCCTCTTTTTTTCAACAAAAACTACTTGGTAGTTTTTGTTTTTTCTTGGCATGTGCGATTATCTCATTTTCTTGTCATTTTTCCCGGCTGGTGATATGTTTTCCCGTCTTTGGGTGGAGTAATATAACATATTGATATATAAGGATTTTATATATGAGGGCTGCTGAGATTCGCGAGGCCTTTTTGGCCTTTTTCAAGGAGAGGGGTCATGCGTGTGTGAAGTCGAGTTCGCTCGTCCCACAGAACGATCCGACGCTCTTCTTCACGAACGCCGGAATGGTTCAATTCAAAGAGGTATTCACCGGCGAAGAGCAACGCGATTACAAACGCGCATGTTCATCGCAGAAGTGTATGCGGGTATCCGGCAAACACAACGATCTTGAAAATGTAGGTCACACGCCAAGACATCACACCTTCTTCGAGATGCTAGGCAATTTCAGCTTCGGCGATTATTTCAAAAAGGATGCGATCGCATACGGCTGGGAGTTCTTAACGAAGGATATGGGTCTCGATGGAGCGCGCATGATCGCCACCGTCTTTGAAGAGGACGGCGAAGCGGAGAAGCTCTGGAAGAAACACGTCCCTAAAAATCGAATCTATAGGCTTGGTGAGAAGGATAACTTCTGGGCGATGGGTGATACGGGACCGTGCGGACCATGTTCAGAGATTCTTTGGGATTTTGGTGAGGGCGATATCAATCCTGAGGATTTCGACAGCGATCGCTTTATGGAAATATGGAACCTCGTCTTCATGCAGTTCAATCGCACGAGCGGTGGTGTGAAGGAAGAGCTGGCGGCACCCTCAATAGATACCGGAATGGGTTTAGAACGACTGACCGCGGTAATGCAGGGAGTACAATCTAACTGGGAGACCGATCTCTTCGTTCCCATCATCAATACCGTCGCGGAGATTTGTAAACATAGGCCGGGAGAGAAGGAAGACGTAGACGTCGCTCTCCGGGTGATCGCCGATCACATTCGTTGTTCGGTATTTCTCATCGGCGATGGCGTCATACCTTCGAATGAAGGAAGGGGATACGTTCTTCGTAGAATTCTCAGGCGTGCCATCCGTTATGGTAAGAGGCTTGGGCAGGATGATCCATTTCTCACAGGTTTGATTCCAGTAGTCGTGGATGAGATGGGGAGTGCCTATCCTGAACTCGCCACACATCAGCACTTCATCACAAAGGTCGTATCCGCTGAGGAGGAGCGCTTCTATCAAACGCTCGATAAGGGTCTGACACTCCTTCGTGAGGAGATGGAAAAGGCGAAGGGGAAAGTTATATCCGGCGATGTGGCCTTCAAACTCTACGATACATTTGGTTTTCCTATCGATGTGACACAGATCATCGCGAAGGAGAGCGGCTTTGTTGTCGACGAGGAAGGTTTTCAGGCTGACATGAAGGAACAGCGGGATAGGGCGCGCGCCAGTTGGAAGGGTTCGGGCGAGGAGGCGGTGTCAGGAATATTTAAGGAGCTGTCCGGCGAGGGTATTGAATCGGATTTTATCGGCTATTCGGACAATACGACCGAGGCATCGATTCTGGCGATCTTAAAAAATGGGAAACGTGTCAATTCTGCGAAGGCAGGTGATGAAATATCTTTGATAACCAATATGACGCCATTTTATGGTGAATCTGGAGGACAAGTCGGCGACATAGGTGTTGGAATTCTTGAGGGCGTTGAACTTGAAATCACCGATACGAAGAAGCCCCTCGCCGATCTTACGGTTCACGAATGTAAGATGATGAAGGGTGAGATCTGTGAAGGCATGAAGATCACCCTCGCGATAGATGTGGAGGCGAGGGGTGCAATACGTAAAAATCATACGACCACGCATCTTCTGCATTGTGCTCTCAGACAGGTTTTGGGTGAACACGTGAAACAAGCGGGTTCGCTCGTCGGTCCTAAGCATTTCCGCTTCGACTTCTCACACTTTCAGGCGATGACTGAAGATGAGATCAAGGAGGTCGAGGCGCATGTAAACGAGGCGATCAGAAGAAATCTACCCGTGCTGACATATGAACTCTCCTACGATGAGGCTGTTGAGAGAGGAGCGTTAGCATTCTTCGGCGAAAAGTATAGTGACAAGGTTCGTATGATAGATATCTCAGGTCACTCGATGGAGCTATGTGGCGGAACACATATCAGCATGACGGGTGAGATAGGGATGATGAAGATCACATCTGAATCCTCCGTAGCTGCTGGAGTCAGAAGGATCGAGGCTGTAACTGGCAGAGGTGTGGAGGATTTTGTAAACAAGATGCAGGGCGAGAGGATTGAAATTGCAAAGCTCATCAGGGCTCAACCCACTGAATTGTATGATCGCGTGAAGAGACTCTCAGATCAGGTTTCAAAGCTAGAGAAGGATTTGAAAAAGGCGCTAACGGGCGGTGCTTCAGCAGGCGCTGCCGATCTGATGGATAAAGTTCAGAAGGTTGGTAAGATAAACGTCCTTACTTCTACGATCGAAGTTCCCGATAGAAAGATACTCGGCGAGCTGGCCGAGAAATATCGCGACAAACTGAAGAGCGGCGTCGTTGTGTTAGGTTCAGAGCTCGATGGAAAGGTGGCCTTCATCGCTGCAGTCTCAAAGGATTTGGCCCCGAAGGTGCATGCCGGCAATATCATAAAGGTGATATCGGAGATCGTCGGTGGAAAGGGTGGGGGTCGCCCCGATTTCGCACAGGGCGGTGGTGTGGATGTTTCGAAGATTGAGGAGGCACTTGGTAAAGTAGTGGATATTGTAATGGGGAAATGACGGTTAATCTGTAATTAAGAATTAAGAATGAATAGTTAAGAATTGCAATTAAGAATTAAGAATTAGCAAGATCCAACTCTTAATTCTTAATTAAACTCTTAATTCTTAATTCTTCATTCTTAATTTTTTTGTGGGAGGAAGTATGATCGTAGCAACCAAATTACGTCCGGGTATGATGATCATTCACGAGGGGGATCTCTGTAGGGTTCTTAAAACAGATCACGTGACGCCAGGTAAGGGCAAGGCCCATATGGCGGCGACACTTCGCAACGTTAAAACAGGAAATTCCTTTCCATGTAGATGGAATTCAGATGATAAAATTGAGCGTGCGTTTCTGGAAGAACATGAGATGCAGTATCTCTATGATGATGGAGAGGTCTATCATCTCATGAACACGGAGAACTTTGAGCAGATCGCAATGGATCACGAGATGTTCGGCGATGCGATCAAATACATCCTTCCAAATCAGAATGTGAAGGTTACCTTTTACGATGGAAAACCCGTCGGCCTTGATCTACCTCAGACGGTCGTCTTAAAAGTCATAGAGGCTGAGGGTACTGTAAAAAAACAGACCGCCACCGGTTCATATAAGAAGTGTAAGGTTGAAACAGGTCTCGAGGTTATGGTCCCTCCATTCGTCCAGGTCGACGATTCAATCAAGATCAACACCGAGACCGGTGAGTATCAGGAAAGAGCTTGATATTAGGGGTTTTTTAAACGTTTAAAAAAGTTGCCCTTTTGGGCAACTTTTTTTGTATATGTCCGATACCTGATGGTGGTTACGAGCAGACAATCATATCTCGATTACGTCAGTGCGAGGATGGCTGAAGGACATCTCCCGGACGATGTTCAGGTGCTTTTAGCATCCGCAGATGGCGCCGGCGTCGATGCCTCATACGCCTTTCAACAGGTTGCCATGTTGGAGGTGCAGGCCAGATTCGATGATCTGACGAGGCTTGCCATGTCGACCGGCTTAATAGATTCAGACAATAGAGCTGTTGATCAAACCTTCGTCAAACTGAGAAGAATGATCAGGGATTTGCAGGGTGGCACGGCCACTATCAGGCTTTCGGATGTGGAGGGAGGCCTCTATGAATTGGAATTAGCAATCAGAGCGGTGCTGGGTAGAAAAGGTCGCTCTATGATCGCCCCTCGTGTGCGTCCACCGAGTTCGTTGCTCAGCATGGATCCATCACGCCTCTTTAGACGCCTACCAAATGCCGCTGTGGTGCTCGGAATTCTCGACATCATTCGCCAGGAGATCCTCCCGACAGGTCCTATACCGGGACATTTAAAAGAGCCTTATGGAAAAATGTATTCTAGATGGAAGGATTACCATTCAGAAAGATCGAAGCCTATAATTTCCCTCGGTGTATGGGAGCGATTGATTGGTAGGGTTGCTAAGAAGATAGTTTTATTCGCTTCAGATGGTGAAATAACCGATGAGGTTATCGATGAGATGGCCACGGCATTATATCTGGAAGTAGCAAAACTACATGCACGGAAGATCAGGTCCGAAGCATCCCTCACAGCCTTGGATAGGCTCTCAGCATATCAGATCATAAATCTTTATGATGACTATGCCGGCGGTGCTGTAGTGAAAGCCTTGGGAACTGGCGCGCCCAGGGATGTGATCGATCAGTATTCCAGGAACTATAACGCTGCACTGCAGAGAGTCGAGGATGCAGGCTACCCCAATATTGCGAAGAAGATCGCGGCCTATGTGTGTAAGGCTGACACCGCAGACGAAGCCGTTGCGGCTGCCGATCATCATGTCGATGTGTACAAAAGGATTATCGATTCAGAGAAGTTGAAAGCGCTAGATCCAAAGATAATTCCTACCGTAGCGAGGGATGTCGTTCTGTCGAGTACATTTGAAATAGCGGAGGCTCGGGCGCTTGAATACGTATCGAGCTTCGAGGCTGTAGTTGCGATGCTCGCTGGTACTGACATGAAGGGTATCGCGAGGACGATAGCTGGACGCGTATGTATCTGTAAGGATTCGGAGTTGGCTTTGAAGAAGGCTCGCGGATATGCGGATAATTATCGAGCAGCGCTAGCCTTTGCTGATGAACACGGTATGGGACAAGTTGCGAGCGAGCTGGCCAATCACTCCCTATCAAAAGGAAAAGCCACAACCCTCGCCAAGATGGGGAAATTTTATGCGTGCTTTGTTGCGGTGAGGGAGCATCTCGTCGGAAAGGGGAGGGTGAATATATCGCGACCCGTAGCGCTCGCTACATGTCGCATGAAAAGCGTCGGTGATGCGCTGGTACAGACCATCAACTATATCTCCTTTTACGATGCCGTGATCGCTTTCGCCAGAAGGAAGAGGGCGAGCAAGTTCGCCGCAACTCTAGCCCTCGCCTCCTTTAAAGCTGCTAGTGAGGATGAGGCCCTCTCCCGTGCTGAGAGCCTTCTCGGTTCGCGCAGAATGATAATCCGACATCTACAACGAAAGGGTTATGGTGATGTCGCTAAATATATAGCGGGGGAGTTCTTCTTAAATGTTTCAGATCCAAATGTTTTAACCGAGGCATTGCTCTGCGCAGAGATATTTAGAGATGTGGTGTCATACCTCGAGGGTAAGGGCAGAAAGGATGCGCCATCGATTGCTACGAAGGCATGTAGAGCGAAGAGCTGTAAAGATGGACGGGCACTCGCTGATATCTACAGCGGCAATTACGATGCAGTCGAGGCCTTAACGATCGAGGAGGGATTGGGGGATGTTGCTAGATTTGTGGCGAGTAACTCCTTTTCGACGAGAAGCAGAACTAAGGCGTTGAAACGCGCCACGCGATATATAGGCAATCATAGGGCAGTTAGAACTCATCTGGTGGGGGAAGGTTTTACTACGATTGCAAAGACGGTTGCCGATAGAACGATGACGGCTGCAGATGTCGACGAAGCGAAGGCATGGGCTACAGGTATTGCGGGTAGCTGGTCCAGGGGTGAATGGTCAACCGCAAAATCATCGACGTCGAAGGCAGTTCATGTCGGTGGGGGTGGAGGCGTCGGTCTGCCCCGAGGGCCAGTTGAAAGATATCCTTCCGCCTGGATTAGAGGATCTACAATTTCATCGATGATGTTCTCTCCTCCGATCGCTTCACGGGCGCATTTGAGCAGATTTTCATTCCTCGGAACCCTGAGCGCGATGAGGCCGTATAACTGCATGATATTATAGGGTTATATCTCAAAGAAAACGCGCAACATATTCTTGAAAAGACCGAAAAGGAGTTTGCGGCGATTATACCGCACTGCAATGGCTCCGTGCGTATTGAGTTGAACCATTTTTTTGGCTGAACTTGAGGATATGATGAGGTTTCGTTTTCTAATAATAATTTTCGTGCTGTCCTGCATGTCATGCAGTTCGGAAACGCAGTTTTCCGGATGGCAGACGGAGACGTTCGACCTCACACACATCACGGAAAGTACGACGAAGACGTTCATCCTCGCCAACGCATCGGATGAGAAGGAACAACATATAAGGGCGATTGCATTTGATCGCGGATCGAATGCCGCAGGTCACTTCAGAATTGATACGGTCGAGGTTGGAAATATGATCGTGGAGACGGATGATATCGTCGTTCCGCCCGGTAGCGCGCTCAGCGTAACCGTTACATATACTCCGAAAAATTTGGAAACTACGAAGGCGTCATACGGCGGTTGGATTACTGGTGAGGAGGAGCGCTGGATTCCGAAACACCCTGATAAGGTCGAGGAGGATGCGGAGGAGGATGAAGTATATGCTATACATCGCTCGATAATTCAGGCGGTCTATGATCATCCCAAGGAGGGAATCTTTTACGTTCAGCTTGTCGGCGAAGCGGAGGAGGGTCCGGAGGGCGAGGATGAGGCGGGCGGTGGTTTTGCATCCTGTGAACCGGGTGATGGGGTCGCGTGTTATACGGGTGGCTTCGCAATAGATATTCCGGACCTCGTACCGGGTGGACCACAAGCCTTGGAACTCACGGGTCCCGTTCGAATGAATATCAGCGGTGGTTCGGTCAAGATGTATATGGATGAATTTCCGTTCGCGATCATGTATCTTCGAAGTGAGGAGGTGCCTCAGCTTCCATCGGGCGTTACGGCAACACTGATTATAAGCGGCAGTGAAGGTGTTGAAGCGGAGGGAACGTTCGATGGTTCCAGAATAACACTTTCCGGTGTGTCGTTTAGAATTCGTGCAGCCTTAGGAGAGTTGACCTCTGAACAGATACGATCCGGTATATCCGCGCTGGTCGATTTCGATGTTCCGGAGCTTGAGATCACCACTATCAGTCCTCTCAGTCAGGGTGAGATTACGATGCATATGGAAACTGTTCTGCCTGAGAATCCATCCGGCAACGAACTATTCGATCAATTTCTATCAGGTGCGGAGATCACCACAATAATGGAAGGAAATCTGGAGTTTTAGAATTTTCTCTTGGCTCTTGATCTTGTGAGTGCAGCCGCGACGATGGAGAAGAGACATAACCACCCAAGCCAATCCCCGAATATCATGTAGATCGTTCTTCCCTCCATCATAGATACATCGTGAATTAGCATTGCAGGTTCCATGAGTGGAGTCTGTTGAACGATTTTGCCCGTCGCATCTACAAAAGCGCTGATACCGGTATTGGTGGATCTGACGAGCCAGCGGCGGTTTTCGACTGAACGAAAGATCGATAGCGCCAGATGCTGCTTCGGTTCACTCGTCTTTCCAAACCAATTGTCGTTGGTCAGGTTGATCATGACGTTTGGATGATATTGCATCATCTTTCTTATCAAGCGAGGTAGGATCTCCTCATAACAAATATTTACACTGAAGGAGTATTCCCTGAATTTAAGGGGTTCGTTGGAATCTCCAGGCGTCATGTGACTCACATATGGCATCAACTTGTAAAGTATGGGAAAGATATCTCCAAGCGGTATGTATTCCCCAAGCATAAGCAGTTTCTGTTTTTTGTATATACCGAGTATGTCACCGTACTCATCGGCGAGGACTGCGACGTTGTAGAGTGGGGGTGAGTAGCCCCTTCCCTCGAGAAATTCGCCGGTGAGAATTGGAATATGCAGATCGGCTGTTATCTCCCTCTGTAATTTGGTTTGTCCCACCCTTATTACAGGCTCTCTGATGGCAGTCTCGGGCCATATTACGATGTCCGCTCCGGCCTCCTTCAAGAGTACGGACTGCCCCTGATTCAATCTGCGCGCCTTGGCTGGATTTTGGGATTTTTCGCGAATGCCCAAGTTTGCCTGTGTAATGCCAAATCGGAGTGACGGAGATTTATCCTGCTTAGATTTTACAGATTCCATCCTGAAGTGTCCGTAGATCAGAGTTGCCATTATTAGGATGAGAGCTGTTATAGCGGTTTTCCATCTTATGGTTCTGTCAGAGATGAAATGGCGAAGCACCTCATAGATTGCCGCATTGAAAAAGATTATCAGTGCCGTAACTCCTAGGATGCCGGTGATGTCGCTTATCTGTATCAGCTTTAACTGTAGATACTGTGAAGCTCCGAAATAGTGTGGGAATAGTTGCGGGGATACAAACTCAGCTGCTATAAATGTTATAGTTCCTATAAATATAGGACTGAGCTTTGTTCGTCGCCTGAGCCACGTATATAGGAGGGCGAATAGTGCAAACTCAGTTCCCTGAGCTATACTCAAGAGTACGCATCCGATTCCCGATACGACCCAGGGCATGAAGGCGAAAACATGGATCGTATATGCCACCCAGTAGAATCCCCCGGTTAGCGTCACCGTTCCAAAGAGCCATCCAAGCCAGAAACCCTTTTTTGGATTTAAACCCTCGAGAGCGAAGAATAGGGGAATGAGACAGATCCAAGCGAGATACCACTGGTCGAAACCGACGAATGCTAGAAAGTATAAGACCGCTGACACGATGGTCAGAATTATTCGCCATTTGAAATTCAGATCAATTAGACGAGAAGGAGTCTTCATTTTGTCTTCTTCTTTTGTCTGTGGATCTCTTCGAGGTATCTTAAATTCTCTATATCCTTAGGTCTTCTGGCTGCTCTTTTCATTTTATCAAATCGCTTAAGGATGAGAATGAAATAATCACTCCTTCATGCGTCCCAACAGTTTTGTTTTTAACTCGCTTTTCGTTTAATAACTTGAGTAGTTTTGCGATTTTCATACTTTTTTGCCAGTTTTAATATTTGTGCTGATATAAGAAGCAGTTTGTGTAGACGTTCTGACATCGAATAGTTCAAGCTGCACGATACCTCAAACTCCAGTTCTTTTTTCGGGTCGTCCTTATCTAATTTGAGCATTGGCATAATTTTAAATTATCATACATGCTAGTTTAAATCAAGACCGAGCTTTGGAATATAATCAATAAAGTCAGCTAGTTGCCGTCGCTAAAATGAAAAACTCGACAATGTATCTGTTCGAGCAACTTTCTGGGGCTCCGATACCGATAATAGATATGGATGGAGGTACATCTGTACATATGAGCCTGGTGCGTCACATACAACATGCACTCGAGGAAAGATACGACCTTTCCTCTCAGGAGGCCCTCAAGCTGGCGAAAGCCGTTGAGAACTCGAAGTCCCGATGCGATCGATCCGGGTGCTATAATACCCTCCAGGCGGAGGGATTGGCGGCAGTTATCAAGGAAAGTGGTGTGGACTGCCGTTCTCTTGATCCGGATGATGTGGCGAATTTTATCATCTTGGAGGCGGATTCATACAGACACGCGGATTCATCCAGGGAACCTAGCAGGGAATATATGGATGGTTCCGGTTCCAGAAAATCCATGGAGCAGATCGGAAGAAGGTTTGGAACCAGGCCGAAAATGAAGATAGAATACCCCTCGTCGAGCAATATCTCGAAGAGGCAGAAGCTCAGGGAAAAATATCCTGCTCTCGATGTTGATGCCATTTCCGATGGTGATCTGGAGAGGGCAACTGCCACGATGAACCGGATAAACGGATTCAGTCCGAACCTTGCCCGCTCCGTCAAAAAACTGGAATTCACCTTCATTCCTGATGACGATGAGTCGACCTACGACAACATCTTCGTGGGGGGGACGACGAGTGACGGCCAAAATGTAAAAATGAACAGGCTCTATAACAACGATCTGTATACAGATGAAAAGGATGCCGTTCATGAGGCATCACACGCTTATCATAATAAACTGGAGGATCGGCAGAAGAGCGAGTCCCTGGATGCCGTGCATGCTCTCTATGATCATGCGTATGCGAAAGGATACTATAGGGGAAAGAGGACATTTCCCGAGGAGAGCAATCGAAAGTTTCATATTGTCAGGGGGCCTCTTCGCGATGTTGTGGAGGAGCACATGCTGAGGAGGGATGCCGGCATGGAGTACGATGCCCGCTTGCTCGAGCTTTACGACAACCATGAGAAACTGAGGAAGAACAGTTTCTACTACAAATGGCATCACGTGAATCAGCAGTATATGCCTGATTGTGATTTTGACGATGTCGAGGATGCGGGGAAGAAGATGGATGCCTCAGCCAGTGCCCTTCAGCATGCGCTCACCTGTCAATTTGGTGAAGAGGCGAAGTATGCCTTTCACTATGAAGATTTTATGAACGGTGGTGACAGGGATGAGCCGATACTGAGGGGGGATCTTGAAAAGCGAATAAAAGGCATCAAGGATGAGAAGAAACGGAGGGCGCTGGAAAGGGGAATTGCGAATCTGAAAAAGGCGAAGAAGGCATACAGTAATGAACTTGATGGTAGACACGACTCGTTACGTCTGGGGCCAGCCTGGAAATCCACGAATCCACTTGGAGGCGAGCATGGTCTTGCAAGATCCTATGGCGCCGACAACTTCGACGAAGGCGTCGCCACAATGGTGGATCACATATACGAATATGGCGAGCTTCCTTCAACGGGTGATGAGAGGCACAACAACATGATGCGCAACTATGTCTTCCTCCTTTTTGAAGAGGGTTTTATCCCTAAAAGCAACAAGACATATAAAGATCTGTTCATCGCTTGACGTCTATCCTCATCGTTATTGTAATTTTAATTCTAGTTTTCCCCTGGCATTCCGGTTTTTATTTTTTCCTGCAGAAATGGCGGTACTGTTTCCTGTCCTAGCATATCCTTGAACTCCTTCATGGCTACGGGGTTGCAGTCCTTCGCCCAGCACTGCATGGCCTCTTCGCTAACGCTGCCGACCACGCCTTTACCCGCCACTCCACATGGATTGAAAGAGGAAGACGCGACGGAATCAGGTCCCATGGGATCGTTGCAGGGAGGATCCATGCACGTGGTTCCGATCCAGGGAATCGGTGGTGGCAGGGGATCGCCGCCTCCGGGACCACCCCCGGTTTCATCTGCATAAACAGGCCCGCAGCCGAAACCGTGAAGTCCCATCAGGATGGCGTCGACATCACACACTCCGGCGGCACTATCCAACGGCAGCTGCTGTTGAGATCCACCGAAATGGAGCCCTCCCCCGCCGGAGGATCCTCCACCTTGCGGGGCTTTGCCAATGCCATATTCTTCCTCAAATTCCTTTACCATTTCGCCTTTGCCCGTATAGGAGCCGTAGACGTTTGCATACAGCGTCACTATATGGTGCATCGTATTGAAGCATGCTGAATCGTCGCCCGGACATATTGCCTCCGACAGCCCCGGTACAAAAAACAGGGCGCCGTGACCGATCTCGTGTCCTGCCAGTTTTGCACCATCTTTCAGCATGAGGACCGCCGGACTGAAATGCACCTTGCCATCTGAAGTGTCAAAATATGCCATGCAGGACAACTCCCATTTACCGGTTTCCTCGTTGTATTCCATAAACTTTTCAAAATCGTATTCGATTACCCATAATGTGATTTTTTCTCCGGTCTCCGGATTTACAATTCCATTTCCAAGGATATAAGCGCCTGTTAAAAACATCTCCTTTTCCACAGTGGTTGCTGCTCTCTTTAAAAGGAATTCTAGACCTTCGATCCACATTTCAGGATTATTTGTGATATCGGCTCCACCTATCATCATTATTCCATCCGCTATCTGGTTTAACGTTTTTTCGTCCGCGTTCAGTGCAGTTGCCCAGGCCTGTACGAACCATGCTGGGGCCTGTGCAACTTTATCTTGGGATTCTTGACCGGTTTCCGTTTCCTCCTTGCCCCCTATTTTGTCACCCTTGTCGTTACCCATATCTGTATCATCTTCTTCATCTCTATCTTCATCCGCTTCCTCATCCTCATCTGTATCCTCATCTGCATCATCTTCCGAATCTTCATCCTTAGGGTCACCGGGTTCTCCCGAATCCGGGGCATCTTCTCCAGGCTGTGGGTCTGCAGGTGGGAGGCCTTCCGGGGTGGGTCCCGGTCCCCACATTTCATTGCAGATGATGTTCTTCATGAGCTTGTCGAACTGGACCGTCATCTCCTTGGGGATGGGATTCATTCCGAATGAAGCTTGAGCCTGCCACGATGTGGCCGAACCGCCAGGCGAGCATGTCTGCGACGAACCTCCACCCGGTAATTCACACGCGATTTCGACAGTGCCTCCACCGCCTCCGCCTCCGCCTCCTGGCTGGCAGATCATGGAATAATCATTCAGTGCCGTCTGCCCCGGGGTTCTCATATTTATTTCTCTCCCCTTCAACGAGTAAAGACGCGTGAGTGCCAGATTAAATGGAGGGTTACCCGTGTCCGCCTCAGGCATATCCTGACAGATGGAAAAGACATCCTTTAGTGGTACTCCCCATCCGGTATGGCCTTCATCCAGCTCCCCCTTATATTTGCTCGTACATGCAACATCGCCGTCCGGCAGGAGTGTATCGAAGCTCTTGAGTTCATCCTCGTATCGATCATACAGAAAGAGTCCCAACTTATAAGCGGGATTTTTTAGCTGAGACATCCTTGCGGGTCTCCACCATTTGACCAGGGCGGGCGAGGTATCACAGCCGAATGCCTGTCCCAGCGAGAAGACACCGCCATTTCTGGTTAGAAATGCAAGTGAGATATTGAGGTTCATCGCGTAGAAGATTCCCACGGCATCATCCACGTCTGAATCAAATGATGGTGCTTCCACAGAGGTGGGCGGCGTTGCCATCTTCTGCCAGAGTGAGCTGCCCAGGTTCCCTATCTTGTCCAAAAGTAACGAAAG
>CAYWIG010000005.1:0-18181 GCA_964458295.1 uncultured Myxococcales bacterium | reverse complement strand
CACCTTCTCGGCTGTTTCCAGCCAAGTGGTGCGCTAATTCTTTGAACTCATGAAACACGTATAGTATAGGCTTTTCCGCCAGCGCCGATAAATGCCCTCCTCCCCGGAGTGCGCTTCGCCCCGTAGTACGGGGCTTCGCTTCTCCGGGGTTTCCCTAAGAGCGTCATGAGAATTCGATAAATATCTCGAAGAAACACTCCTGCAAGGTGCGACGTCAGTCGTCCCTTGGAGGTGTGTTTCAATAGTGACACACCTCGCAGGAGTGACTGACGTCCCACCTCCGAGGAGTGTCACTTCTATTTCGAATTCTCATGCTTTCGTCTAAGCAACACCCTTTCAGGCTGTTGCTTGGGAAAATGGAATCATTCATCCCCTATACTCGAGCGGCTGCCGCAAGCGGAAGCGCCGCTTGTGCGGAATTTCCTGCCGAACAAAAAAGCCGACCCATATGGGCCGGCTTTTCTTTGGGGGAGTAATGTCATTAAGATGACATGAATTTATTTCGCTGAAAGCTTAGAGCCACCCCTAAAGATATCGTACAGAATTATTGCCACTGGCGGGGATGGCACTTCATCGCTCCGATACTCTACATCATTTATCGCAAGTTTATCGCCTATCATAAATCTTATCGAATATGTCACTTGATCACAAACTCGTCTCTCACTACCTGGACAATGTAGTAAAGTTCTGACAGGACCTTCACCGTTACAATCCACTATTCGACAATTCGTTTCATATTCGCCTGGCATCCATCTGACCTTTTGACTGAATTTCACAAAAAACCTCGTAAGCGTTCTGGCACTTAGAGAGGTTGACTTGGAAATAAAGCCCTTCTTCACCAAATACGCCTTCGCGGCCCTTAGTTCGCTCGCGTTAAAACCCCTCTTATCATCCCTAATTTCAATATCCTCTATTTCATCAAGGATCTCATGTGCTTCCCTTCTCGTAAGCTCCATCCTAATTCCCGCAACTTTTGCCATATTATTCCTCCTTTTCATCCCTCATCTGTCCTTAACTTAATTATCGGCAGAAAATAGGCCATGTTGCTTCTATGAAAAATTTTTATGGGAGCGCTTTAAATCAGTTAATAACGGTTAATAGCCGTTATTAACAAAATGAATGTGGAGAATGCCCTTAATTAAGAATCGTGCTGACGAACTCCTGAGGATTGAATGGGCGAAGGTCATCCATACCTTCGCCTATTCCAATATGTGTGATGGGGATGCCAAGCTCACCTGCCACCGCAAAGACTATGCCGCCCTTAGCTGTACCATCTAGCTTGGTAATGATTGTGCCGTTTAAATCGACCATCTCATTGAACTGCTTTGCCTGTGATAGACCATTTGATCCAACCGTTGCATCTAAAACGAGAAGTCGCTCATGGGGTGCACCGGTCATCGCTTTGCCTATGACACGATTAACTTTACCAAGCTCCTCCATCAGATTGTGTTTGGTATGAAGACGACCCGCTGTATCTATTATAACCACTTCATATCCTTTAGCTTTCGCCTTCTCAACACCATCGAACGCTACAGCCGCTGAATCCGCACCTTCCGCCTGAGCGACGACTTCGCATCCCAGTCTCTCACCCCAGATTTTTATCTGATCGACGGCGGCCGCTCGAAACGTGTCGCCCGCAACTAGCAAAACTTTCCTGCCATCATTAATATATTGTCTAGCAAGTTTTGCTATCGTCGTCGTTTTGCCGACGCCGTTGACGCCAACTATTAAGACAACGTGCGGCTTGGTTTGCTCGCTGGCTCGCTGGCTCGCTGGCTCGCAGACGCACCTGCGATCCTGCGATCCTGCGTCTACATTTAAAACGCTGATCATTTTTTGAATAAGACTATCCTTAATTCTTCCTACATCATTTTCATTGCGAATAGATTCAAGGAGTTTCGAAGCTACCTCGATGCCGACGTCGGCCTCGATCAAGGTCGATTCAAGTTCGTTCCAGAAATCGTCGCTGATCGTTTCACGACCGAAGAGAACGGAGAGTTTCTTTGAAATGCGCTCACGCGTGGAGGCAAGCCCGACCGTAAGCGGATTAGCATTAACTGTGGCGATTTTTTTTCGACGTATGAGGATAAATATCGCAACTGCGATTATCAGCATTGAAGGTATTGAAATTGAAATAATTGCAAGATCGCTCATTTTGACATGAACTACTGATCACCGATCACCGATCACTGATCACTGATCACAGGTTATAGGTATTACGCTACCCTCGGCTCCTCGACCTTATCCTGCCCCAAGCGCACCGAGACCATCTTGGACACACCGGCCTCCTCCATCGTCACACCGTAGAGGAGATCCGCTAGTTCCATCGTACGCTTGTTGTGCGTGATGAGGATGAACTGAGAGTGTGGCGTCATCGAACGAATCAACTCGTTGAAGCGATCGATGTTCGCATCATCGAGCGGCGCGTCGACCTCATCGAGCAGACAGAACGGCGATGGTTTGATGAGGAAGATCGAGAATATAAGTGCAACCGCTGTCAGCGCCTTCTCACCACCGGAGAGGAGCGTTATCGACTGCAGCTTCTTTCCAGGAGGCTGCGCGATGATCTCGATACCGGTCTCGAGGATGTTCTCCTCGTCGGTGAGCATGAGCCTCGCCTTTCCACCCTTGAAGAGTTTCGGGAAAAGCTCCTGGAACTGAGCGTCCACCGATTCAAATGCCCTGCGGAATCTCTGGCGGCTCGTGCGGTTGATCTTCGCAATCGCCTTCGAAAGATTGTCGAGTGAGGCGGTCAAGTCCTCGTGCTGTCTTGCAATAAACTCGTTACGTTCAGAGAGTTCTTTATACTCATCGATAGCGTCGACGTTGACCGAACCGATCTTCTCGATACGTTCCTTGAGAGTTGTAACCTCGGCCTCCTCGGCTTCGACATCGAGATCATCCTTAGCGTATTCATTCTCTATCGATGCAAGATCGAGGTGATAGCGCTCCCTGATTCCATCGATCATGTACTGCACCTTGCCGTTGTGCTCGGTGAGCTTAATCTCAACCCCGTGAAATGTCGCCAGGGCCTCGTCGTGCTTCTTCCTGATATCACGAATCTCGAGCTCCCTATCGCGAAGCGAAGTCGACTCACCCTCGTAGCGCTCCCTGAGTTCACGCTGTGTCTGTTCAAGCTTCGCGGACGCACTGATAGCCATATCGAGATTCGAACGCAGATTGTCGACGTCGCGATTCAGTATGACGACCCGCTGGTTGGCGATATTTATATCGCTCATACGCTTCGTTATAGATGTTACAGTGGATGCCTTGTCGCGGACCATCCCATCGAGCTCCCTCGACACGGAACTCACCCTCTCCTCGGCCTGCGCCAAGTCGACCTTGAGTTCTACGAGCTCTTTCTCACGACCCGTGAGAACTTGACTCAGCTGGTCCAACTCCTGACGCGTGCTTCCGAGCTTCGTCTTCGCATGCTCCTGCTCTTCGGTTGCGACGCCGAGGCGCTCCTTGCTCTCATCACGCTCGGATTCGACCTCTGTAAGCTCCTCTGTAAGCGCTGCAGTCTCGACGGAAAGCTTATCGCTCTCCTGCTCAAATCTCTGCATCTCATCGTGAAGTCTCTCGAGGTCCCTCTCCTGACCCACGAGCTTGAGATCCTCATTGTGCACATCACGTCCGAGCTGCTCAACCCTTCGCTCCATCGACGTCACCCTCTCACGGAAATTATTCGAATCACCTTCCGCTTGAGTGAGCTCGCCCTTGAGCGTCGACAACTCCTCGGTGAGCTCCCTCTCACGACGCTTTTGCGCTACGAGCTGTTCCTCAACACCACCCTCGGAACCACCTGTTACGACACCTGACGGGTCGACCACGCACCCATCCTTCGTAACGAATGTATGATTATATGAACCGCTCTCCCAAAGCGAGAGTGCGCGTTTGAGATCTTCGACCAGAACGACTTCACCCAGTAGATGTTTGCAAATTTGACTGTACTGGTTATCGAATGTGACAAAATTTTGAATTGGGCCCACCACACCCTCGCCCGAAGGCTCCTCGCTCGTCTCCTCCGAAGCCTTAACGCCTATGGGTATGAATGAACTCCTGCCGCTTGCGGCCGTTCTCAAATAATCGATCGCGTCGACACCCTCCTCGTGAGATTTTACCACTACGTACTGAAGCTTCTCGCCGAGAACTGCACCGAGCGCAGATTCATATTCTTCGCCCGTCTCAAAGAGTTCACCCACAGTACCTACGACGCCATCAAGTTTTCTGCCACCGTCATCGGTCCTGGAGAGAACGGCGCGCACCCCATCACGATAACCCTCAAGGTTTTTTCTGAGCTCGGTAATTGAATCGAGCCTGGAACCTCTATCCGCTATCTTCTCGCGAAGATTTCTGACCCGCTCCTCCGCCTCGTGGAGATCCGCCTTTTGCCTCTCCAGTGTTTCCGCAGCGGATTCGGATTCGCCTGACATGGAGAGCTTCATCTGACGGAGACCATCCATCTCCTGAGATTTATTCTGCAGATCGTTCTCAATCTGCTTCTTCCTCTCATGGATGCCATCGAGTTCCGCCTGATTTTTAGCGATGCGCGCGTTGATCTCAATGTATCTACGTTCAAGATGGTTTAGCGATGCGGATAAATTCGCAATCTCCTTATCGAACTCCATAACCTGTGAGGAGAGACCATCGCATTCGGTCTGAACTTCAGCGTATTTACATCTAACCTCATCCGCCCCACTCTGCGACGTCTCGACGATCTCCGATGAACCGGCGAGTTTCAAGTCGGCAACTACCATCGAGGTGTTGGCATCCTCCATCCTAGAATTTAACTCCTCAAGCTTCCTCTTGAGAGCACCGAGTTCCTCAGCATAAACCTTATTCTGCTGTTGAATGGATGATGCCTCATTTTTCTTATGGGTGATCTCAGCTTCATAAAGCTTTATGGAATTTTGAACTCCATAGAGTTGTTGAGAAGCTCCATCGAGCTCGCGCTCGATCTCGGATATCTTGAGCCTGCGCTCCTCGAAGCTGGTTTCATATGTCGAAAGTTCAGCGGATGACGAAACCTCCACCTCGTGAAGTTTATCATGTTCCGACTTCAACAGATCGAGTTCATCACGAAGAGAGCGATATCTCGTCGCACACAATGTAAGCTCGCGTTCGCGAAGTTCATCGCCGATTTTCTTAAACCGTTCGGCCTTCTTCGCCTGGCGGTTGAGTGAATTCATCTGGCGTGTGAGCTCCTGCAACACATCGGTAAGGCGGGCCAAGTTCTGCCTCGTAGAATCCATCTTCCGAAGCGCAGCCTCCTTCCTCGATTTGAATTTCGAAATTCCTGCTGCCTCCTCGACGAGCATCCTTCTATCTTCGGGCTTGGCCGAAACGATCGAACCGACCATGCCCTGCTCGACTATCGAGTAGGCCTTCGTGCCGACGCCCGTTCCGAGAAAGAGGTCGATGATATCCTTCAAGCGACAAGGAGTTTTATTGAGGAAATACTCACTTTCGCCTGAACGATACAGACGTCTGCCAACCTGAATTTCACTGTACTGAGAATATTCGGCGGGAGCCCTGCCGTCGGAGTTGTCGAACGTCAGAAAGATCTGTGCCATTCCGGTTGGCGTTCGCGTTTCACATCCATTGAAGATGACATCCTCCATGGAGGAACCGCGAAGGTGCTTGGCGCTCATCTCGCCCATCACCCAACGAATCGCATCGACTATGTTCGATTTTCCGCAACCGTTTGGGCCGACCACACCGGTGACGCCCTCCTCAAAGCTGATCACCGTCCGATCGACAAATGACTTGAAGCCGCTCATCTCGAGGGTTTTTATACGCATAATCTCTCTCTTTATCGGGGATTTGGGAACCCGGCCAAAAAGGCCCTCAACCCATTAAAATCTTTAGGACTTTAGCACATTTATTGCGACCTAATCAACGAAAAAAGCGATTTATATGACGCAAAAAAATCGCCCCCCTCCCTTTTCGTCATGGATATGTGGCAACGACCGCTAACGACGCTATATCTATAACTGAAATCGTATTCGATTTCATATTTCCAACATACACGTACTGATCGACATCGGCCAAATCCTTATAGAGCGCCAGCGAGAACGGCTCATCCCCCACCGTGATCGTGGCAGCCACCGCATTTGACGCAAGGTCTATGACCGAGACCGTGTCATCATCGAGGTTCGTAACGAACGCATAGTCATCGGTGAGAAGAAGTTCCTGCGGACTCCTTCCGACCTCGATCATCGCTATCAAAAGGCCGTCGTCATCTTTATCGAACATCGTGGTAAACTCATTATCGGTGAGCGGCGGCATTCCCGAAACGTCGATCACCAGAAGGTAGCGCGTCCACCTTCCGTTTTCATTTCCCTCACCCACCACATACAATGTAGAATCTCTGACGGCGATTCCGCGCGGTTGATTTACATCTTCGATATAGTAATCGACCGGATTGACACCTGCCACTCCAGCTTCATCTAAATTCACTATGAGTACACCGCTGCCATCACGTGAGAGAAACCCCTGATTATCTGCGAGGGCTATATGATAAACCTCCGCTTTCGTCATCTCACCCCCGTTCTCCATCGTTGAAAGGATGCTCATGTCGGTAGGTGTCAGGTCGCTCCCGATATCGACGTATTGAATTTCATTGAGGCTCGTCGTGATCCACATGCGGCCCGCAGGATAGCAACATGCGATCGCATATGAATCCTTTCCGAGAACCGATTCTGAAAAATTTAACAGACTATCGAATGATGCTTCATCGGTCGAAAAGGAATACATCCTGTCGGTCTGCTCCGAGTCTGAACTCGTATACCGATTTGGAACGTAGGCGATGTTGTTGTCCGTATCGAGATAGATCTCACCTGAGAAGCTCTCAGTTTCGACGCTCTTTATCAGGGTCGGCGCTAAGGGATTCGTGATATCGAGCACCTGGAAGTTCCCCTGATGCCAGTCGTAGAGCACGCGGCTATTGGAGTTGACGAGATAGAGCCTGTTGTTGTCGACATCGACCCACATAGCGCTAGGGCTCGCTATATTATCCCCCACATCGCCGAAGACGTCCTGCGACTGGGCACAGCCGGATATCGCCAGCGCCACACAACCTATTAATATTATTAAGATATTTCGCATAAGAGTCACATCCCCATCGTTGATTATAGGTGTTTGCCCTCTTAACCAAATATGGGGAATCTGTCCAGTGGAATGGTATTCGAGGAAACTGATACTACCGGCATTGAATCCGCGTCCAAAGTCCGTCAATCGAAGAGCTTATGCCAGAGGCTCTTGAACCAATTGACCTTGAGGGGGGCCCTCTTAGTCTTAACACCGCCTGGAACCCCAGGATCTCCTTCCTGTTGGACTTTCTCAGTCGGTGCTCGATGTGCCGGTTCATTATATTGCCAAGACCCTGGAACTTCTGAGGCTACGGGATCCATTGGGGGATATCCCGATTTATTTAGACGTTCATTACACTTTCCGAGCCACTGAAGCACCTTCGCCTTTTGCTCAGTCGATTGAAACAGATATGACTCCTGAATTTTATCGAAATATCCATCGGCATCGACGCCGACGGCTGTCTTGACGTTATTCAAATACTTAAAGAACTCTTCCATTACATTTTGTGCAGCTTCCACACCCTGTAGAGCGTCAGCAGCTACATAAGTCAGGTACTGTTGAAGGCCCGGTTGATAGCCGACTCTCAAGTCCGCGGCCAAAGAACACACCGCCAATTGAGCCCTCTTCGACAGCTCACCCAATAATGGATTACACACCTGGCTATTCTGGCAGACAAACACCTCGTTGATCAGATAGTTCGTCCTGAGGGTGGGGTCGTGCAGGATGGCAAAACCCTCATCCTCTGCAAGCAGACTGTGTTTCGAATATATATCAGCAAAGAATGCACACTGCTTTCTAAAATCAAGATTCTTACCATCGTCCGTTTGAATATTATCGACCTCAATAAAATCGGAGAGCACCTTTTGATCATCAACTGAAAAGACATCTGACACATGACAGTACGCAGCTTGATCAGGAATTTCATAGAATGCCTTCTTGAGGTCAGCGACACTTGGAATCCCCTCTGGTATCGATCGATAATGTTTTTTAGCTCCTAGACGTTTTAGTTGAAATGAGGCGTGGCTTCTGTCGAAGAGTAGATTTCCAAATGCGAGTTGTGATATTCTGCATGAACCATAAAAGTCATCAGAGGGCGCACCGCCCGGCATCTGCGCTGCACTACAAATTTGTGATGCCATGGGAAAATGAACGGAAGCTCCCTTTTCAAACACATCGTCCTCACCCATCGCCTCCACCGCATCACTTGCAAATCCGGTGAGGGCATCAATCTGATTTTTATTGACGCTAATTCCGTTTAGCAACACCGGAGAGAACATCACTCGTCGATATGCCTCATAAATTCTTTTCGTATATTCCTGCTTTTCATCTAAATCGGTAAATTCGCTACCCAGCTTACTCTCAATTTCAGCCTCTATGGCTGATGATCCAATCCCAAGAAGAAATTCAGTGATGCCGTTGAGGAAATTCACAAATCCCCAGAAGATACTGTTGAGTAAATTCTTTATGGCTTGCAGCGGGCATACGATTATCGAAACCAGCCACGAAGTCGGGTTGTTAATTTCAAAATTACAAGGATCCCAATTGTGAGTTGCATTGAAGCTAACCTCATCGACCTTGATCGGACTCATCGCTATGCGCCGCACACCCACCTGAAATTTCACGATCTGTTGACCGTCATAGTTGGTCATAGTTTTAGCGGCGATGAGTGGATGGGCCACAATATTTACGGGGTGTAGGTCGACATGGGCCTCAACCTGACCGAAAAGATTGATCATCGCGTTCGATAGGATATCTATTGCGATCTCCATGAAGTATTGAATCAACCTGACCAACCATCCGATCAACCAACCCCACCATCTCTTCTCAAGCCACTTCGACGCTTCTGCCATAAAATCTAAATCCAAATCAAAAAAGCCAGCGCCGGAATGTTTGGCCACGATCTTAGGTAAGGATACCCACCCTCCGATGTGGGCTGCTACGGCCGATGGAAAATCACCATCTAGATTTGGAATGAGAAAACCTGAACACCCGTATTTGACTGCTTCATCCACAATTTTTGAAACATCCGACTGCTCATATCCCAGTTCAGTCAGCTTATTTCTAAAATTCTGCATACCGGGTTCACATACGAACTCCTCGGATGTCGCACCGAGGTTAGGAAAGATAGTAAATGAAATGGGATCACGGGGCCCTGCATAACCGTCCGCTATACAATACGACTTACCCTCCATACACTCACATTTATAAACCATCTGCGTCGCTATATATTTCTCGCTATCGGATGCATCGCAGAAAAAAGAGGTACCAATACCGTAGTGAAACACAAAGCGATCGATATTCTTTGCAGCCGATGAATCGACCTGCAGAGGAACGGGTTTTAGTGAGGCGTGCTTCGAAAGATTGATCGACAAGGGACGCTCAGTTTTAATTTCAATGCTTCCATTATATTTTATCGTCACATGGTCGGTGTTGATCTTCAGATTATTGAGCTCGATTCCGCTGGCGGTTTTTTTAACCTTGAACGCATTGGTGTTGATATCCTCGGGCTTGAGAAGCTCGACAGGATCTATCTGACATGACAGCTCTTCAGGGTCACATTTACTCGTCAATTGCAGGTTGTTCTCCACCGCGTACTTATCTAAATTCTTTTTAATCTTCTCCACTGCATGGCGAAGCCCCTTTTGAACGATAAAATGTCTCAAGGTGTTCGCCGGAAGTTCAAACCTCATGAAATCGACTTCCTGATTCAAAGTTTCGCCACCAGACGGTTCCGGAGTTTCGCTTGGAATTTCTCCAATCGCCTCTCCCGTCTGAGGTGCTTCGTCATGATAGGAAGGGGATATTCCAGCATCATCCGGCTCATCGTCCATTATTTCATCCATCGTTCCCGTATAGGTCTTTTCGTTTAGCGAAATCGTAAAACAGGCGATGCCCGCAAGTTCGTTGACCGTCTCGCAAGCCGGGTATGCATTTGCATTGGAGGCTGCACCCCCCGAACTCATGCCGGGACAGTTCGGCTGCTGATATTCAGGTACCGTAGTTCCCTCGCAGCAACCGCACTTCTTCTCCTCCCACTGATCTATCCTCGCTTCGCATTCACTCTTGGATTCGTTAGCTCCGGATTTATAGGGAACGCAGGGAATAGTCTCGGTCACCTCTTCCCCTGTTTGACAGTTTGTGTAGGTAACGCTTGTGGTGGTTAAATTGGCGGGCGACTGAGAACAGACTGAACACTTTTGAACTATATTTTGGGATATCCCATTGCATGTAGTTATGTCGGCTGGGGCACAAGCAACCTGAGTGCAGCTTGGTTCCTCATAGGAATCGGATTCTGCATTTGCGTAACTCGACAGGAACATTGAGACGGAAATCGCTATTACCAAGTAGCCAATTTTCGTAATTTTCCGCAAATCCACCCCCATTTTTAACCAAACACCTTATCCTGCAATTAGCATACCTTCAGATAATGTTTCTTCTGGATAGATTTAAACCATATATACCTGATATATCAACGAGTTACAGATATGCACCACTTAGAATCCCGCCTCACTCCCCCCTAGATCCCAAACGACGCATAACTGCCATATTATAGATCGTCATAATTATGACGAATCTCAATCAAGCTGAAACAGCTTTAAAATGGCTTTTACCTGGATAGACTTTCGTTGAGTCAGAACTATGACATTTTCTGATGATGATACCGGAAGCACTATATCCGTTTTCCTAAACGAATAATTACAGCCACAACAAAAGCGCTGTCGGATATTCCGTCAGCGCCCTTGACCATTAGACACCTTGGAAGTGTCTAACGGTTATAAATCAACTTTTTGAACTACTGCATATCCCTCCAAAACTGGATCCTTTTAGTCAGTCGATTGAATTGCGTACGCTTGATCGCATGAACATTATGATATACATTACCGCGCTGGGTTTCGACAAAATATTTTGCACCCCTCTTAAAGATTTTTACAGATTCACTGCCTGACCGAACTATAAAACTCCCCTGCCTGCAGTCTGAATCCATATTATCGCTAACGTGATATCTATCGGAGTGCCGAAGCGCATTGCCGATCATACGACTCGCATAGCGCACCTTCCCCACCTGCAAATCTTTAGCCTCCCATATCGTATCCTCTGAGATCTCAACATCATCCAAGATGGATCCGGAACCAAACGCCCATTTAGCTAGTCTCGCTTCACGTGATGATGACTCAGGCGTGTAGACCTCTCGGAATTCACAGTCGTATGTATATGTATCGCTCTTATGGTCTACATCAACCTGCTCACATTTAGCTCGACCTTCGGAGCGAATCCAGTCTCCCGACTCATTGGCTTGTTCAATTCTAAAGGTACACTCGATATCATCGCGTCCGTCGACCTGACAATCCCCCACTCCAACAATTTTGGGTTCACATGAACCGGATGCCGAACCATTCGGCTTACCAACGCCCTCTCCTGCTCCAAACATATCGCCTCCTTTAAAAAAGAATAAGGCTCCCCCATATAATTGTTATCGTCAGTGGAGTCCCCTTAAGTGGTCCACGGGGAGCAAAAACTGTACCCCCTGGCGTACAGCCTATTTTCGGTTACCCAATATTCAATAATAATATCATAATGTTACAACAGAAAGGCGCCGCCGGAATTTCCGAGGGCGCCTTTAACCATCAACAAACCTGAAAGGTTTGTTACGATTTAATTCTTATTCTCAGCCAGCGCAGCCTGTGCAGCTGCAAGTCTTGCGATCGGCACGCGATACGGCGAGCAGCTCACATAATTCAGACCGATGTTGTGACAGAACTCCACCGATTTCGCCTCGCCACCGTGCTCGCCGCAGATTCCGATCTCCAAATCCTTCTTAACCTTACGTCCGAGTTCGACAGCTATCTTCATGAGTTTACCAACTCCATTTTGATCTATGGATACGAATGGATCGGTCGGAAGGATCTTCTTCTCCACGTACTCGTTGATGAATTTTCCTGCATCGTCGCGCGAGAATCCAAACGTCGTCTGCGTTAAATCATTTGTGCCGAAGCTGAAGAAGTCGGCCACCTTCGCTATCTCATCAGCAGTGATGGCAGCGCGTGGAAGCTCGATCATCGTTCCGATAAAATACTTCACCTTTTGACCGGTTCTCTCCATAACCTCGTTCGCTATCTTTTCACATACGGCCCGCATCTGACGAAGCTCATTCACATGGCCTATCAGCGGAATCTCTATCTCCGGAATCACTATGAGATGTTCATCTCGAACTAGTTCACACGCGGCTTCCATTATGGCCTGCGTCTGCATCGCATAGATTTCAGGATACGTGACACCGAGACGACATCCGCGATGACCGAGCATCGGATTGAACTCGTGCAACTCCTCCGCCTTCGCTTTCAATTTTTCGGCAGGGACATCCATCTTCCGTGATAGTTCATCTATATCGGCATCCGTATGCGGAAGAAACTCATGCAGCGGTGGATCCAGAAGTCTTACGGTAACAGGATGGCCGTTCATGACGCGAAAGATACCCTTGAAGTCGCCCTTCTGCATAGGAAGAATCTTCTTGAGCGCCCTCTTCCTTCCATCCAGATCGTCGGCGAGAATCATCTCGCGAACTGCATCGATCCGCTCACCTTCGAAGAACATATGCTCTGTCCTGCACAGTCCGATACCCTCAGCACCGAACTTACGCGCAACCTCTGAATCGTGCGGCGTATCCGCATTCGTACGAACCTTGATCGTACGGACGGCATCCACCCACTCCATGTACTGACCGAACTTACCAGTGAGTTCTGGGCGACTCGTCGGAAGTTCGCCTAACATCACCTCACCCGTCGAACCGTCGAGCGTCAACGGATCACCTTCATTGATCGTGATATCGCCGATCGACGCGATCTTCGCCTCGGAATCGACCTGCAAAGTCTGACATCCCGCAACGCAGCAGGTTCCCATTCCACGGGCTACGACAGCTGCATGTGATGTCATGCCGCCGCGCGCAGTGAGAATACCTTCGGCTGCCACCATCCCCTTAATATCATCCGGCGATGTCTCGAGACGAACGAGGACGACCTTATTGCCCTTCTCGGATGCGACCGCCGCATCATCTGCTGTGAAGTAAACCTTACCGACCGCAGCTCCCGGCGATGCTGGAAGACCCTTCGCCACTACCTCGCGCTTCGCACCGGGATCGATCGTCGGATGAAGGAGTTGATCCAACTGCTCAGGTTCTACGCGCATCACGGCAGTCTTTTTATCGATGAGACCCTCCTCCACCATATCGACGGCAATTTCCACCGCCGCCTGTGCCGTGCGCTTTCCATTTCTCGTCTGCAGCATCCAGAGTTTATTCTGCTGAATCGTAAATTCGATATCCTGCATATCCTTGTAATGATCTTCGAGCTTCTTGTAGATGAGCTCAAGTTCATTATAGCTCTCGGGCATAATCTCTTCCAACGACTTCTCATCATCATCCTTCTTGCCCACGATGTTGATCGGCTGAGGAGTTCTGATACCAGCAACCACATCCTCACCCTGAGCGTTTACGAGATACTCACCGTAGAATTTATTCTCACCGGTAGAAGGGTCACGCGTAAACGCAACGCCCGTTGCACAATCGTTGCCCATATTGCCAAAGACCATCGACTGAATGTTGACGGCGGTACCCCAGCTATCGGCATAGCCATGGATCTTTCTGTACTCCACCGCGCGCGGCGTGTTCCAGGACTTGAAGACCGCACCGATTCCTCCCCAAAGTTGATCCTCCACATTATCCGGGAAATCAACGCCAAGGTCCTCATGTACCTTCGCTTTAAATAGGTCACAGAGATTTTTCAAATCGTCGACGCTGAGATCGGTATCCAGTGTTACACCCTTTTCCGCCTTCACCTCATCGATGATCTTTTCAAAATGTTCTGACTCCGCACCCATGACAACATCGCTATACATCTGGATGAAACGACGATAGCAATCATACGCGAAGCGCTTGTTTCCCGTCTTCTCCACGAGCCCCTCCAGGGTTTTACTGGTGAGACCAAGATTTAAGACCGTATCCATCATGCCGGGCATCGATACCCTGGCGCCTGAACGAACAGACAGGAGCAAGGGATTGGCGGGATCACCGAATTTAGCACCCATCACCCTCTCGATATGATGGACTCCAGCCTCAACCTGCTTCTCGAGTTCGTCGGGGTAGCTGTGACTGTTCTCATAGTAATAAGTACAAACCTCAGTTGTAATCGTCAGTCCCGCTGGGACTGGAACCCCAAGTCCGCTCATCTCGGCAAGGTTCGCACCCTTTCCGCCGAGGAGATTCTTCATCGAGGTATCACCCTCACCTTTTCCACCACCGAATGTGTAGACATATTTGTTACTCATAATCTCTTCCCTTTCTGTTATTTCGGAAATATAAATTAAGAATTAATAATTAAGAATTAAGAGTTGAATTAAGAATTAAGAGATTAGGAAGAATGTCACCACAACGTAAAAACCAAATTCTTCATTCTTAATTATATTCTTAATTCTTCATTCTAAATTCTTAATTTACCCTCACAAACTATTTAAACTTATCTTTCAAATACTCCACCAACTTATCAACCGAAACCCTCTCCTGCTCCATCGTATCCCTATCACGCACGGTGACAGCATGGTCATCTTCAGAATCGAAATCATATGTCACACAGAACGGGGTCCCAATCTCATCATGACGACGATAGCGCTTTCCAATAGAACCCGCATCGTCATACTCGCTGAAGAAGTGCGCCTTCAAATCCTTCTCAATCTTTCTCGCCTGCTCCTTGAGTTTGTTCGAGAGAGGCAAGACGCTTACCTGAACCGGAGCTATAGAGGGATCGAAGCCCATGACCACCCTCTTCTCGCCCTTCACATCCTCCTCGCGATAGGCATCGCAGAGAATACCAAGCGCAGTGCGATCGACGCCGACCGAGGTTTCGATGACATGTGGAATATATTTTTCCTTCCTCGCATCATCGAAATACATCATATCCTTACCGGAGACCTCCATGTGCTTCTTGAGGTCGTAATCGGTACGATTAGCAATACCCTCCATCTCCGACCAACCAAAGGGCATCTCATATTCGACGTCGGAGCATCCGAGCGCGTAATGCGCGAGTTCGTTCTTTTCATGAGGTCTAAGGCGCAGGCGTTTCTCATCGATTCCGATCGACTTGAACCAGTCGTAGCGTTCGGCGATCCAATACTCATGCCACTTTTGCGCCTCATCCTTGTGACAAAAGAACTCCATCTCCATCTGTTCAAACTCACGTGATCGAAAGATGAAGTTCCTCGGTGTAATTTCATTTCGAAAGGCCTTGCCGATTTGTGCGATACCGAAGGGCACCTTCTTACGGCTGACCGTCTGAACATTTCTGAACTGGGTGAAGATCGACTGACACGTCTCAGGCCGCAAATATGCGAGTGATGCCGAATCCGCCGTCGCTCCGACATGCGTCTGAAACATGAGGTTGAATTCGCGCGCCTGCGTGAGTTCACCTCCACACTCCGGACACGCACCCTCCTTGCCACCCTTCTTCGGGGCCGGCATATCGTCCGCACGAAATCTCCGCTTACACTCCTTACAATCGACCATCGGATCGTTGAAGCTCGATACATGTCCGGATGCGATCCACGTCCTCGGATGCGCTATAATAGATGTATCGACGCCGACTACATCCCAGCGCTCCTGTACGATGCGCTTCCACCAGGAATCCTTTATGCGGCGCTTAATCTCAACACCGACCGGACCGAAATCCCAGAAGCCGTTGATTCCACCGTAGATTTCGCTCGATTGAAAGATTATCCCGCGCCGCTTACAAAGCGACACCAATGTTTCCATATTGACCATGTAAACCCCTTGAAAACTGTGGAAAAATTTAGCGATTGCTAGCATGGGCCCTCTGGACAGTCAAGGGGGAAGGCTACCTGCAAGTAAGGCCAGTAGGGCCAGCAAAGCAAGCAAAGCTGTGTGTCTGCCTTGCTGGCATTGCTGGCTTTGTTTACTTTGCTGGCCGATTTTTCATTTGCCCTCGCATCTCCATATATTATAATCTTGCGGAAATACGGAGGTTTTACTTGAAAAGGAAAATCCTAACGCCCGTTCTCATTCTCCTGCTCCTTGCAACCGCAAGCTGCAGTTCGAAGGAGAACGGCTTTTTCGCCAAGCTATTTAAGGGCGGCGGCAGCACCGTACCGGTAACCGTTGAGAACGTACTGATCAGGGATCGCTCATACCGGGTGGAGGTTCCGGCGGTACTGAGGCCCTCGGAGAAGAGGGATGTAACACTACCCGCGGATGCTACGATCGAAAAGGTCTTCGTTGCGAAGGGTGACAGCGTCGTCGTAGGTGATCCTCTCTTTCAAATTTCTGAAAACGAGATCCGAGCCCAGCTTGGAAGGTTAAACAGCGATCTCCGTGACGCCCGCGCTGAATTCGACAAGAACAGCTACCTCTTCAACAACAGGGACAGACTTTTGGAGGAGGAGCGAATCGATCAATCTCAGTATGACAGTCTCGAGGTCGAACTCGATACGAGCGAGACGAGGGTCGCGCGTCTGTTTGCCGAATTGACGGCACTGAGGGACAGACCGAAGAATCGCAGCATCGTAAGCCCCATAAACGGAACCGTCGACGATGTTTCGGCAGCAGTAGGTGTAACCGCCATTGCTGGAAAACCGCTCGTGTCGATCACACAATTCGATCCGATCAGGGCCGAGTTCGAACTCGCATCGTACGAATCGGCCACGGTTCATACCGGAGCGAGGGTCGATGTAAGGCTCCCCGATCTCAGTGCAGAAAATTTTAGGGGAAAGATTACAAAGGTGGATTCTTCAATCGATCCCGACGACCAATCCTTCAAGGTCTGGGCCTCGGTTCCAAATCCGAAGGGTTTTCTGAAGGCCGGCATGAGCGCGGAGGTGCAATTCACCACATCGCGGAAACAGCGGTTTTTCCTCATCCCCTCAGAGGCGTTGATCAGGGAGAGAAGAAGATATTATGTTTTCACAGTCATAAACGGTGTTGCACATCGGGTTGAAGTTGTGCCAAAGGAGAAGCGCGGAAGAAGGGTGGAGATCGCCAAGGGACTTCGCGAGGATGACATGGTCGTCGTGAAGGGACATAACAAACTCACCGAGGGAACGGTGGTTGATATTTGGGGAAGATAATTCAGTGATCAGTGATCGGGGATCAGTGATCGGGTCTTGATCCTAGTCACAGATCACAGATCACTAATCACAGATCACTTTAATTATGAAAAAACTTATTAGATCAATAATAACAATACTTATCCTTTCTCCATTAACGCTCAATGCTACACCAAAGGCTGCGTACATCTGGAATCAGATTGATGATGGTTTTAACTATACGAAATTTTCATTCGAGATTACCGAAAACGAGCGCACAACGATCCATGCTTTTCAGATAGATCCAAAGAAATTCCGCTTTGATGTAGTCACGGCGAAGGATGAAGTCGCAGGGAGCACCGCAGAGAGACTCGCAAAGCGAAACAGGGCCCTCCTAGTCATAAATGGCGGGTTTTTCACCCCTGAGCATAAATCGATCGGCCTTCTGGTCAAAAATGGAAAGCAGATCAATCCGATTCACAAGACCAGCTGGTGGAGCATCTTCACGATGAGAAATGACAAACCTTCGATCATACGACCGAATCAGTTCAGAATAACATCCAAGATAGATATGGCATTGCAGGTTGGACCTCGCCTCGTGGTCAATGGAAAAATTCCGAAGCTCAAGGAGAGCTTCGCGATCAGATCGGCCGTTGGAATCACCCGTGAGGGCGAGGTCGTGATCGTCATCACCTCCGGTCATGGCATTTCGATGAACGAGCTGGCAAGACGGATGAAAAACTCACTCTTTCAGGGTGGATTGTATTGCTATAACGCCATGGCCTTGGACGGCGGCAGCTCATCGCAGATCTATGTTAAGAATAAAAAGTTTGAATTCTCTCAGCCGGGCTTTGTAAAGGTTACAAATGGATTAGCTGTTTTCAAGAAGAGACAATCCTTTTAATTAAACAAACCTGAGGGCACCTCTAAAAACTCCTTGTTTCATCGAATGTCATTCCGGCATGCTTTAAGCCGGAATCCAGCAGATGTTTCTATATCTATT
>CAYWIG010000004.1:16895-18687 GCA_964458295.1 uncultured Myxococcales bacterium | reverse complement strand
CAGGCTGCTGCTCCTGAGCATTTAAAATTGAAACAAAGCTGATGATAAGAGCTATGACTATCCCAGCTGAAATTATTTTCTTCATATCCTGCCTCCCTTCAAGATTGTAACACATACATTTGGGTGGATTCAACAGATCTATAGGGGAACGGTTCATATCCGTTAAGAAGGGTTCTTAACCCCTTACATCGAACACTCCTGTGAGGTGCGACGTAAGTCGCTCCTCGGAGGTGCGACGTAAGTCGCTCCTCGGAGGTGCGTGAGACAGATGATTTTACTGCAGCACACCTCTCGCAGGAGGCGCTACGCACCACCTCCGAGGAGTGCTGCATCGCAAAATAGAAAAGGCCGCGAGCTGGTGGGGTTAGACAAAAAACCAACTCGCGGCTGAAAGGAGAAGAAGTCTATATCATTTTTTAAAATTCCGCGCCGAGCTGCCTTCGTAGGAATATCTTCTCAAATATATCCCTAACCTCCTCCGGAACCTCCATCGCATCGGTGGGTGAAAGTGAGAGATCCAATCCATCGCTAGCACCCAAAAATCCCTTTCTGTAGCCAGCACAAAATTCCAAAGGACCCAGGACGACGCAGGATCCGCTCGTGATCTTTGCAAAATCACCGACGAGCATAGCTGAGACCACTATCGGCTTGATCGCAAACCAGTCCGTTATATTAAAGCCCAAAGCCGCCGATGCACCTACATAGTATCTTCCAAAATGAATCTCACCGTTGGTGAGTGAAAAGGCGAAGGGCATCCTCGTAGACGACTGATGGAATTGCTCGAGCTCCGGCACATCGCCAAACATAACGCCGCCGCTGCCCTTTAAAACGATATAGGGGGCATGCTTCGACGTTCCGCCAAGTGGAATGCTGTACTGAACATATATTTCATTTCTGCTATAGTTGCTGGAACCGGCTGTCAAAGAGGTGCTCGCGCAAACTTTAAGATCACCATCCTTATAACAGACTCGACCATGCGGCCTGAACTTCACAGGGAATCCGGTGTAGCCATCGACTCCTTTTGGATTATCTATAACCTCAATGGCCCCGCCCATGGAGAGCGTCAGTTTATCGTTGAGATGATAGGTATGATATGTCGCATCGACCCCAACACCCTTTTGTTCGTGGCCGCCATGGTTTTTGATGTAGCCATAAATTCCGACGGTTACCCTGGCATCCGGGCCGACATACGTTCCAAATCCCAGGTTTAGCGATTGATAGAATATATCCTTCGTATCCCAGCTCTCAAAGAAGCTCCATCTCGAATGGTTTGTATACGCCACACTCCACGACGTACCCCTCCCGTCATCCGTAATCGCAAAGCTAGCATCGAGCGCTAGCCCAATAGCGCTACCTCCTAATTGCCCGCTTACGGAATATGATGGCTTTGCACGCGATGCGATAAAGATCACCCTCGTCTTGTCGGTCTCCTTATCGGTGGCTATGACCTCACGAATGTTCATCTTCTTCAATCCTCGCGCGAGCTTTCTCTTCACCGCATCCATATCCTCCTGCTTTATGAATTTACCTGAGAGGGGCGCCATTATCTCAGCTATCAGATCCTGATGTTCCTTCTGATCCGACTCCTTTTCATCCTCACCTAAGACCTTGACCGTATATACCGTATCCCATCGTCTAATATCGGCTACGACATGCAATACGCCATCATGCGTGATCTGCGATCCAAGCTTCTTTATCTTATAACCATTCTCCACAAAGAGCTCCCTGACCTTGGCCACACCCTCCTCGACCTTTTTCATATCCACCTTCCCGGCTTCGACAGCACCAGCAA
>CAYWIG010000004.1:0-16885 GCA_964458295.1 uncultured Myxococcales bacterium | reverse complement strand
TTCATGATTTCGTCCTTGTATTCGGGAGGATAATCGCCCTCGAGGACGAGTTTTGTCGGTTCCGGAACGCGGCTGACCTTAAACAGTATCCTTCCCTCGGCGGGAACTTTTTCGAAGTTCAGCATGTAGCTCTTCTGCATGCGCTTCCAACCATCCTTTGCCTCCTGCTTCATCTTTTCAATCCTGTGGAGAGAGGCCTGAAAGTTGGGAGCCTGGATGTACGATTTCATAAAGTGCAAATAACTCTTAGCGCCAGCCCTCTCACTCTCTGGACGTGTTGAGAGATACCTCAGATAGCCCTCATCATACTCAAGCTCTATCTCTGGAATCTCCCTCATAACATCGACGACCAAAACAACGCGCCCATCCTCCATCACCACATCCTTCAGCACAGGAGTAAACGAAGCGCTCCTCATCTCCTCATTGTCAGAGAGAACTTGAGGTAAATTCGTGAGCTTCATCATCAATGCGATTACATCATGGGGCTTTTTTACTACGACCTGATGAAGGGCCTCATCCATCAACTTCTTCTCATGGATATTCAACTTTCCGCCATCCACATACTGCACCTTCGACTTCATCGGAAGGGGGCGCACCACTATCTCGACATCGATACCACCATCCTCCTTGAGCAACCTTTCAGATTTCATCATAATGAGCTGGCCGTGTTTCAGGGAAAGCGCCACAAGCGATTGACCCAATATCGTCATCTGTTCATGAGACACCCCCACTCCGTCCTTCATACCAAGCCTCTTCAGCAACTTCCCTATCTCCCCCTTAATTTCTTCATTATGACAATCGATTGAAATCGTGGAGAGATCTCCCTGACTTCCTTCACGATCGAATGATATCACCTCTATATTCTTTTCGCCGTCGATCTCTACAATCTCCTCCATCTTCTCAGGTAAATCCTTAAATAGTCCCGGCGTAGTTTTAATACCGGCATGACAGAGTTGTTTTTTATCCGGAACATAGTAGAATATATCGGTCTGGAGATTTGCATCGAAGTATCCCCTCTCGACCAGAGCTTTGACATCACCCTCAGTCGGTTTATGATCGACGGGGCTGCATCCTATCTGCGATCCGGCCTGATACTTTTTCCCGTTAATCATCACATAATCCTTTGACATCCGATCCTCCTAGATCTTCCCCTGTTGTTTGAGATAGACGACCATCATATTGATGCCTTCACGGTACGCCATGATCCTGTAGAATTGCTGGTGAAATTTATTGAGCGCCTCTGTGATCTTCGCCGCCTCCTTCTGAAGCTTCTCGGACTTATCCCCATCCTTACCTTCAACAGATTTTACGAGAAGCTCCAACTCCTCCTGAAGAACATCCTGAGCTTTTAGAAAGATTTTTTCGAACGCCTTGAGATCACGCTCGCCCATCTTGATCATCTCCTTAACGCCTACCGATTTATCATCCGTAATTCCGTCGCTAAGTGCCAAAGGCACGAGTTTCTTACGAAGCGCCTTTAGCGCTGGTGTGTTATCCTCGCCATCGTTTAGATCACGAAGCACCTCGCAGAGATCGTCGAAGCTCTCCAGGAGATCCTCGCATTTATCCTTATATTCAACTTCGTAATCATCGATCTCGCATTTCATTTCATCCATATGGTACTTCATCATCCTTCCGATCAGTCGATCCATATGGCCTTCGAGATCGTCGGCGTATTTCACGTCACCCCTCATCCTCCCGCTCTCCAGCTGATAGAGGACCTGAAAACCCTTCGCCATCGGAGGCGTGTCATTTACCTTCGTGAAATCCAGACCGATGACCTCGGCCAACGGATCATCTTCATATGAGAGGCGTAGGAGGAGCTCCAAACCCTGATAGATATGAGCGGAGGCAGCAATTGAGTCGATATCGTCTTTCCTATCGCTGGCAATTCTCATGGCATCAGATCGGAGGGATTCGATCCTCTTTGCATCCACGAGTTTGGTGCTCCTCACCCTCTCTATATATGAATCCTTCTGCCCACCCTTGAAGTCCTTCTGAAGAATGGAAAGGAGATGGATCTTTCTGAGTTTAAACAAGGCCTGAATGTTTGGGGATGTAATTTCGTTTATCCAACTTCTCAAATTTTTATATTTGAACCATTGATTGATGAGCCCCTCTGTGGATCTCATTCCAATCTCACTGGAGAGCGCGTCAGCAGACCAGATAACGCGACCCGCGATAGTTCCCCACAGCGATTTACTTTCAGATATCGCATTGTATGCTTTTGCAGTCGTAGTTATAAAACTTACAAGATCCTCAGCGTTTTTAAATGCTATTGGTGCTCCGCTTCCAACCTTCAATGTCGTTCCGTTGATCGTAGCACTCATCTGAAGCTTCTGAAAAAGATATAGCGAGTTACCCATAAACTTACTGATCTCTTTATCGGATGGCCTCTTACCATCTCCACTGTTAAGCCACATTCCATACTTCCCAAAGAATGTGCGAACCTCTTTTAAGACGGTTCTCATATTCATAGCTATGTCTGATCTGGAACCGATACATATACCCCCGCGAAGTTCGTTGGAGCGAATATTGTCATGTTCAGCTAGGAGGGCTGCGCGGACGTAGGGATCGTGAAGAAGGGAATCGAGGCCGCTATCGACCATGTCGTGTGCCACCTCAAATAGGCTTTGTTTCTGATAGGAGCTTGAATAGAGAAGACATCTGTCGAGCCAGTTCTGATCTGCAATATCATCACATGCGTGCTCCGATGTATCGATTCCCATCTTTTGTATTATTTCCCTAAGCGTGTTGATGGGCAGTGCACTCTGAACGAGATTGGATGACATCTCTAGCATGCATTCATCCGCTTCGCCGCATCCGCTCAGAAGTGTCTGCAGGATGACCATTACGGTGCCCGCGAGTATCATATACGGATCAGGAGGCTTCGTGAGCGAAAACCAACCCATCGACACGCCGCTCATAGGATCGAAATAGATATTGCCCACACCAATATACGGAATAGGTTTTAGAATAGGGAGTCCTACGCTGAGCGCTCCCCTTTTGTAATATATTGATAATTTGTCAAACGATCCACCCACGATGGGCATCCTAAGGCCGATCTGCGAGCTCGTACCATCTATCTTGCTCTCGCCCATCATAAAGACATCGAGGTAGAGGGTGCTCGGAATGTAGTTGAACTTATAGTTCCACTTCACATCGGCATCTACCACTTTATAGTCTTTGTTTGGATCCAGATGCTGAAAGGCTGCTTGAGGAGTCAGTCTCTGAAGGGTCTGTCTTCTTGTTGTGTCTATTCCAGGCTCACCGTCGTAACTCACGAAATCTCCGGTCTCTCCCCAGCTATCTCATGGTTACTCCCACCAATTCCCCCGATTTCCACTTTACTGCTTCGTCGAGATATTTGCTTCTTTTAGGCCTTAGAATGAAAAAGAACGCGTTTTTTATATTCCCCTCAATAGTATTATCGGCCGATTTTTCGATTTGTTGCGGGTTTTTTAGATAAACTACAACTAAGTGTACGCTGGGGTGTACAGTGAACAATAAATAACAATAATCACTGCTCACGGTACACCGTTCACGGTCCACTCAACTAGAATCTTTTCATCACCTTGTAGAAATATCCATGCGAGATACCAAGGAGCTTTGCTGCCTTATACGGCTTTTTGCCTGAATATTCCCACGCGGCGCGAAAGATTAGAATCAAGAGATCGTTCAGAGATTCCTCCGGCTTATATAAATGAGATGATCGAAAGAGGGGATTGTCTTTATTCTTAAGCTTAAGCTCACATATTCTCTTATACATAGTTGCAACGCTTATCTTCAACTTACCCGCCGCTACCTTCGCATTATATTCACATAATCTATATACCGCTGCGATCATCTCCGCCTCATAATCCCTCCAACCCTTTTTAGGATTATAAAGCTTATCGATCCCATCACTCTCAATAGAAATCGATGACGACACCGATCTTCCGGCTAGACATCTGACCGCGTGATTTTCTGGCAGAGATTTTACGGATATCCTTTCATCGCTCACCAGTGCTGAAGCGACTCGCACCGCATTCTCCAATTCACGTATATTGCCGGGCCAGTCATACGACATACACGCGCGAACGAACGAACTGTCAACCTTCGGTACCTCCTTAAGTCCGTGTTGTTCACAATATTCCCTGACGAAGGTGCCGATTAAAAATGGTATATCCTCCCTCCTCTCCTTGAGCGATGGAAGCTCCACCTTTATCTCCGCTATTCTATAATAGAGATCCTGCCTAAACCCTTCGCCCTCAACTAGCTCCTCGAGTTTTCTATTGGTAGCGCATATAACTCTAACATCACATCGCATGGGTTTCGTATCACCTACCCTCATCACCTCGCGCTCCTGTATGACACGAAGCAGCTTCGCCTGCAGCGGCAACTCCAATTCAGCAATCTCGTCGAGAAAGATCGTGCCACCACTTGCAGCTTCGAAGAGTCCAACTTTATCCTTGTTAGCACCCGTGAAGGCGCCCGCCTTGTATCCGAAGAGTTCGCTCTCGACGAGCGTCGCAGGAATGGCTCCACAATTTATCGCCACGAATGATCCATCGGATCTGGTACTGTTATAATGTATCGCCTTCGCGATGAGCTCCTTACCGGTACCCGACTCGCCGACGACACACACCGACAGCTCGGAACCTGAAATCCTCTCCAGGATTTCAAATATGGATTTCATCTTCGGGCTCGTCGATTCGAGTTTATCGAATCGATATGTCTTTCTAAGTTCGGACGTCTGAGATTTTACCCTGGAATGTAACTTCTCCAATTCTATGTGTGACTCATCGAGTTCTTCCTCAAGCCTCCTCCTCGCTGTTCGATATCCATCCATGAGCCTCGCATTTTCGATGGCGATGCCGGCCTGATCCGCATATGCCGACACGAGATCCCTATCAACATCGTCGAACGCCCCCTCCTGCGTACGGTTTTCCAAATAGATAACGCCGATGGCGCGCTTGCCGGAGTGAATCGGCACACACATCACCGAATGGAGGTCCAGCAGGATGATGGATTCAGAGGATTTAAATCTTTCATCCGCAGTAGCGTTTTGTGTAGAGATGATTTCATCCTTCTCAATCGCCTCCCTCGCTATCGTAGCACCTATTTCCGACACATTCTCGTCAACTTCTATATTGTAGGACGCTTCGATCGAAAATGCTCCATCATCCTTTGTGAGCAGGACGAAGCCCGCCATCGCGCCGGACAGCTCAAGGGCATATTTGAGTATAGTCTTCAGCACGAAATCGAGGTTCGTCTCACCACTCAGATATTTATTAATCTCAAGTATATATCGATAATGCTTCAGCTCCATATCATCACCTCCAGCTAAACTGTCTATTTCATGAATATCCAAAATGGAGAGCTTCTCCAACTTCGTCCCGGAGACTTCATCCGCACGGGGACCTTCCATAGATGAGGCTTCGCTCTCCAGTTCGTGTAGCGACTTAGCCAACTCCCTAGATTTTGCTGCGTATTGTGACGCTTCAATCGGTCCCTTTTTAAGTTTATGCACCTTCGCCAACTCATGATGTGCCCTATGGAGATTGCTCTGATCAAGATGTCCCTTCAGTTTCGATCTCTCAAGGAGACTCACACATGAATTCAGGCTCTCCATCGCCTCATCCAGTTTATTTTCTTCACTATATATCAATCCGATGTTGAGAAGTATCGCTGCTGCCACCGATTCATCGCCAAGCCTCATCGCCAGATCCAAACCGCGCCCATACCAGTAGAGTCCTTTTTCATGCTCTCCCTCCGTGCTGAACAGATTTCCAAGACCGTTATAGGTATACAGCAACATCTCGGAGTCGGAGATCCTCTTTGCGATGGAGATAGCCATCTCGAAATAATCCGCTGCCCGATCCACATCCCCCTTCTCCCTAAATAGCTCCGCGCTGGCGTAGTAGGATCGTTCGAGCTCCGCATCCGCACCTACCTCGCTGTAGAAATCTATATCCTCATCAAACACACTCTCAGCTAGATCCAGCATTCCCATCTTGAAATAGATGTGTGCCAGATCGTTGTTTAAAACTTCACATCTCATATCGCCAGAAAGTTTGAGCCACCGCTCTTTACTATTCTCATAGAGTTTCTTCGATTCCTCTAACTTCCCCTCCAAAAAGGCTGCGCGACCCAGGAAATTTATATTTTTCAGTTTAATTATCTCTTCCCCATCCATACCCTCAAGCATGGACCGGGCCATCTCCAGATATGCCCTTCCCTCTGAAATATCCCCTTTTCTCAAATGCGCTATTCCCAATTTTTGAATCAGCGTTATTTTATCGACATCACCCCCATCCCTCCCATCTTCCAACAGCCCTTCATAAATCGCTATCGCCTCGTCGTAGCGTCTTGCCACTACGTTGGATTCACCTAGGTGTAACATAATATCATCTTTTCTATATCCCCCATCCTGCAGGCGTGTCTGTGCATCCTCTAAGCTCTGCATAGCCTCAAGCGCTGACCCTTCCTTTAGATAGCGCATCCCGAGTTCAATCGATGAATTGATAGCTTGCTCGAGATCGCCACATCTGCTCTCATGCCATCTCATCTCATAGAATGTTTTGGGCTTCTCCCTCTTAAGATGTGAAACAATTTTTTCGTGAACCGAATATTTTACCTCCTCGGTCATTCCGTCATATACCACCTCCCTCATCAGGTCGTTTATAAAACCATAGTTAGAGGAGATGGCATCGTACGCTATTATATCCGACCTGATGAGTTCGTGGAGAGTTCTACGGACATCTATCGCGGTTACTACGCCTTCAATTTCGCTTTGACTGGCCGACCTATGCCATGCTGCCAATCCCTCGAGAACAGCTATCTCATCTTCGGAGCACGCGTGATACTTCCTCCTCAGTATTCCCTCGAGGGAAGTCGGCACCTTTACGGTTTCAAAGTGAATACCGATATCGTCAATCGATTCCTTGTTCCAACGGCCAAACTCGTCGAAGAGAACACCCTCTCCTATCAACTCCTTGATCATCTCCGTTATAAAGAGAGGATTGCCCATGGTGCGCTTATATAGTTCCATCACTATAGCATCGGGAATATTTTCGATTCCCATGAGCGTACAAAGGTACTCCTTGGTCTGAGATTTGTCGAAGTTGTCCAATTTGACAAGATTCACCACACCTTCGATCGATATTTCCCCTTCCAATCCCAGCATGTGCTCGAGAAAAGGAATTTCATCGGGGTGCGCCGAAATGGCGATCATGGTTTGTTTATCACTGCCCGCATGACGGATAGCATTTTCCATTTTGATACGCCTTATCAACCTACCGAGCAGATCAAACGTTCGACCGGCAGCTCCGCGCAAAGCCAATGGGGCTAGTGCCCTACAAATTACAACGGATGATTTACTATCGCCCTTGATGAGATATTCGATCCCCTCATTGAAGGAATCGATGCTTCGTCTATCCGCCGAACCTAGTTCGACTACATCCATCTCATTTAGCTGTGCGAAGTATTTTAATTCCGAAAGAAGTCTTCCCCTACCTGTTCCTACATCCCCGACGATGAAGAGCAGTGACGCAGTATCCGAAATTCCCTCCTTCATATTCATCGCCTGCGTTTTGATCCTTTCAATCTCATCCTTTCGCCCTACTAGATTTCCCTCTACAGGAATATAACCGAGAAACGTCTCCACCGTTTCGACCGGATATTTTTTCCGGCCTTTAAAATTGATCGTTCGAATAACCTCGGCTGCACTCTGAAATCTTTTTTCAGGTTCCTTCTCAAGTAGCTTTAAGACGATGGAGTCGAAGTAGTCTGGAACATTCCCGTTCCGTTTTGACGGAGCTTCAGGGATGACGTCGAGTTGTTTCTGAAACATCCTCTCCATCCGATTGTCCAGAAACGGATTGAATCTCGTAAGGGCTGCGTAGATAAGGACTCCTAGTGAATAGAGGTCCGCCCTTCCATCGGGGTGTCTCTTCTGAATCACCTCAGGCGCCATATACGAGGGAGTTCCCATAACTCTGTCCGGCGAGCCCAAGACTGCGATTCCAAAGTCTATCACCTTGGCCCTATGTCCACCTTCATCCAAAGTTTCAACGAGGACGTTCCCGGATTTAATATCGCCATGCATGATTCCATGGCTGTGAAGATATTGAAGCGCGCGAAGCATCTGAACGAACAGCTCTTCGATTCCCTCAACACCCATCCCCTTCGTTGCATCGAGAAAGTGCTTCCCTTCGATGAATTCGCTCGTGAAGTAGTACTGATCCGTCTCCTCATCGAGACCGAAATCGTAGACGTGATTTATTCCGGGATGTGAAAGCTCCTTAAGAATCGAAAACTCCGACTTGAATCTCTCGATGATGTAGTCCTCTTTTTTGAGATCCGTATTTGATAGGAGCTTTATCGCTATCGGCTTATCGTTCTCCCCCCTGGCGAGGAGCACGCTACCCATCCCTCCCTTTCCTACCTCGCCCACCAGCTCCAGGCAGCCCGCGAACCTCTTTTTAGATGATAATTCCATTTCGTATACATTATACCAGAATATATATATTTGAGGAATATTATTAATTATGAATATTTATTATATAACATATATATCTATATTCTAGAATCTATCTACCCTTCTAAAAATATATCCATATAAATCAAACATCTATATCTAGCCAGCATTTGGCACATTGCTTGCTCTATACAAGGACGAAACCTCAACAACATATACAAAGGAGAAAGGTATGAAGATCACAAAGACTATAATGATAGTAATCAGCATCCTCACATTTACCACCCTGCTCATCTCCTGCGGTGGAACACCTACACAGGAGGGCGAAATCCTCGATGAAAGTGGCAACCCCACTCCGGCGGGGGAGTATGCCCTCTATTCCGAAGAATCTATCGAAGAGAATGAGGTTCTCGAGGAGATCGTTGAAGAGATTCTCGACGAAAACGAGAGCGACAGCTCGGACGATGGTGAGGATTTGCAGGATGAGTTGGGTGATGAAGCGGACGATCAGGGTGAGGATGAATTCGGCGAAGGTGAGGACGAAGACCCGGATGGCGATGACGAAGGTGAGGACGAAGATTTTGATGAAGATGAATGCGACAAGGAGTGCGAAGACGAGTGCGACAACGAATGTGAGGAAGGCGACGATTGTGACGATGAATGTGAAAAGGAATGCAACGATGATGACGACGGATATGACGACGGAGACGGTTGGGACGAGGATCCCGACTTTGGCCATTTAAATAACAACCGCATCTCAGACGAGTTCATCTCTTAATAGCACGTCAATCGATTTAAGGAGGTAAGTTATGAAGAATTTAAAAAACATCCTGGTGATCATGACGATGGTAGTAGCTCTTACAACATTTACGACATCATGCGGAGGCGGAAGTGGAAGCGATAGCGACGTCCCTCCAGACGGCGATGAAATCAATCCAGACTGTACGGATGTCGACTGCGGCGATTTCGATATTCCGGAAGATGGAGGCATCTCCCCATTACCGGATGAGGATGGAGATATAGATGGTGACGGCGATGGTGATGGTGATGGTGATGGTGATGGTGACGGCCAAGGCCCGTTCGACGACTTCGATAACGACGGTATCCCCAATGATGAAGATTCAGACGCTGATGGCGACGGTTTCGAGGACGATATTGACTGTGATGATTTTGATCCCTCAACCTATCCCGGCGCCCCCGACAAACCTGACTATCCAGAATACACCGACAGCAACTGCGACGATATCGACGGCGATTTGCTCGACGCCTATTGGGTATCCACCGACGACGGTAACGACATGAATCCTGGAACGATTGATGCTCCGTTTCTTACAATTCAGAAGGCAGTCGATGAGGCCAAGGCTGATCCCCAACACATTATGGACGTCTACATGATCGAGGGTCAGTATCTTGAAGATGTCATGGTAACAGAAGGCGTGGGCGTATACGGCGGCTATGGCGATCTCGAACAGGACAACACGCGAGACAGGGATGTCGATGCAAACCTCACACATCACACGCCCATGACAGATAGGTTTATCGTTAGCAGTACATCGAGTGGTCAGGAAACGGTAATCGAGGGAGTAACCTTCACAGGCCTTCCCAATCTACCCGCAGTTGCAATTCTAAATTCATCACCCCGCGTTCAACACAACGAGATATACGGCGCTGACAGCCAAAACGGATCCATGGGGGTGTTCATTTACGCAAGCGGCCTCGACAGCGAATGCAGACCGACGCTCCATGACAATTTGATCGTAAGTATGAAGGGGACGAATCAGGGTGCAGTTAGCATCGCAGTGACCATCGGTTCAAGTGGAAATAATGCACACGCTGATCCCTCATTACATATGAATCATATCGACAGTGGAATCGCACCGTGGGCATCGATAGGCGTATATCTCGTTTCAACTCCGGAATCGAGGGCATCGATGACGGCTACGAAAAATGAGATTGAAGCCTCTACATCTGAAAATCTCTCAGCCGGCGTACTCATGGGCTATAATATCATGGAGCAAACTATCGAACAGTTCACCAGTGCTAGATTATATCAAAATAAAATTTACGGCGGATATGATTCCGGAATGTCTGCCGGCATAATCATGTACGGCGCTACCGATGTAGTTGTGATCAACAACAACTTCATAACGGGCGGCGACAATGCGTTGACTCTCACTCCGGGAATCGGACTCGACTCTCTCTCGGCGACTATCACACACAATACGATAAACGCAGGCAGTGCTAAGGGTAGCGCAGTTGCTCTATTTATGAACAGGAAGGTGATTGCAACTCTCGACAACAATATATTCTTCACCGAGGAATCCAAGACCACATTCGGAATCGTTGAAGGACCGCAACCCTTAAGCTATAAAAGCCTTCGCAATAATCTATTTTATGAGGAATTGGATGTCCTCTATCACGATTCGGTACTTGGTGACCTTCTAACCATAGCTGCCGTCAATGCCCTGTCCGACATCTTACTTGTCTCCGACAACATCAGCGGCGATCCAGACTTTGAGGATGTCGTTGGTATGGATTATCATCTGCTATCGGAGTCCGATGCGATAGACGCCGGACTCGACATCCCGACACTCACCGTGGATATCGACGATGATTCAAGGCCTAGCAACGACTTCTGGGATATCGGTGCCGATGAATATCGTATGTAAAATTGATTGAAGCTAGACAGGGCCCAGATACCTGGGCCCTGTTATTTTTTACAGCTTTGTTATATAATTTATGATAGAAAATGAGGTTGTTATGAAACACGATTCTAAAATAGGTTTTTTCAAAGTTCTCCTCGTTGCAGCGATACTTCTTATTCCTGTTATTTTTACCACCATATCAGGGTGCGGCGGTGGAGACACAACACCTGTCACCCTCCCAGCTCCTACCAGTGGATACATCGATGGCACTGCGCCGGACCAGGAGGGGAACTCATTAGTATACGGTTTCCTATACGCCGAAGATGAACTCCTCACCGATACGGAGGTTACTGCGACAAACGACGACACTGGAGATACCGAAAGTGATACGAGTGACGCTACCGGTTTCTTCTCCATAATGATCGGGGCATCGATTGGCGACACGATAAGCGTGCGTTACATCGATCCAGTAACAGGTCAGATCAGCGAACCCACTGAAATCATAATCACGGATAACATACAGCAGATGACATCGACCGCGATGGTTCCGAAGGATGTCGACATCGATACCGACGATGGCATCGCGATGGTCGTAGCAAACGATGGAACCGACAGCGAGCTAATCGGGATAGATCTCACAACCGGTCAGGTGACGAGCCGCACGACGTTTCATAACCTCCTCTTCGAGAGGATCGCAGTGCAAAGTGCACTCGACTACGCAGCTGTCTTGGATACGACCGCTGACAGGCTGTATTGGTATGATTTGGAAAGCCTCTCCGACGACATGGCGGAGACGAGCAATGCAGACATCGGTGCTGAATCCTACGATGTGGCTGTAGCGGATCTCGATGGCACACCATATACGACTGACGAGCTGATCGTCGTCTCACACGATCAAAATGGAGTCGGCGGAGGATTTCTATCGATTTTTGGAATCCAAACGTGGGGAACTCCGGTCATCGCATCCGCGACCACCACAAACTGTTTCGGACAACCTCAGGATACGACGTACTACCCCAACTGCAATGCCGTGAGCGCTTTCACTCCGCTTCGAGCGACAAGGTTGGACATGGTGAGGGATTCAAACAACCGCGCATACCTCGCAATGATCGCCGAGTACAATAACGCAGGTGTCGAGAGCAAGGTCGTTCACTTCGTAACATTCTTTCAGGGCGGAACCGGCGCTCCAATTACACTTACGTATACGGCGGGAACATATTTCTCGGAGCTGCTGGACGATATCATCGATCCATATACGATCGCATGGTACGATGAGAACACCGCCCTGATGGTCGACTCCACCAATGCACTCCTCCATAGACTTACAGCCTCCGGAACGGACGCGATCGATAGTCGGTCCATCTCCGTCGGTTCACAGCCGATGGGTGTCTTTGGAGATTCCGGCAACAACAGGGCATTCGTAGCCGATCAGACCGGAAACGTTGTGATCAATATCGACATGACGAACTTCCTACTGAGCGGTACGACATATTCCGCAAATCTAGCACCGACCGATCTCGTATATTATGAAGATGCTACGAACCAGAGGGTAGGAACGAACCTAACAAGCCCCATACCCCTCTTTGAGTCGATTGATGTATCTCAATAGTTAACCGTGAATGGTGTACCGTGAACAGTGGACGGTGAATCGTGAATTTCATCGTTCGATGTATGATATTATTAACTAAATACCAATTTAGAATGAAAAATTGATATAAATAGCAATCGCTGAATCGCTCACAAACGAACCGCAATTAAATCCCTACTGATACGTATCACTTTGAAATTATTAATGTTATATGGGCTATTTTCGTAGCAACTTTTCGATTAAACCGCCGACAACTAAATAGGATCTATTATGGAGGGTTGGTGAATATACCGTCAGGACATGTCACTGCGATGGCTCATGCACCTATGTCTGCAGGCCAATTGAATACAGGCCTTCCCATGGTTGCGCCGCACACGCCTGGAGTAGCATCGAGCTTTCAGATGGCAACTTCCTTCGCCCTACTAAATACAAGACCAACTTATGCCAATATCGATCTCGCAAGTTATGTACCTCCTCACACAAGAAGGTTGGAAGAAAAGTTGCAACCAAGAAGGGCTGAGTGGAGGGCAGAGGAGCTCGACACTCAACATGATGTATCGATATCAGAGGTAGGCGCAAACACCTATATGATCAAAGATGAGGATGGTTTCGAAACGGAAGTAAAAATTGAAGGTAAGACTCTCAATGTTAAACCCCGATCTCCAGAGGACACCTCGAGGGCGAAAGAGGTTCCAAGAAAGAGACTCCTTAAAGATATACCTGCCCAACCCTGGAATGTACCAGAATCCGTAGAGCGTAGCATAAGAGCGTATTTCGCTGCGTGGCACCTGAGACCGGAGTGGGACAAACTTTCAAGTGCGATAGAACATGCCACCGGTGCACTTCTCGGCTGGCGCATTCAAGGCATTAGAGACGAAGAAGTGAGAGAGCGTTTGGGAAAAAGACTCGGATGCATATTTGATCACATTCACATAGGAGAACATGAGGTAAAAAGTGTTAGGCAATTTAGGGAAGCTATAAAGGCAATGGCCAAAACCGTTCTTAGAGAAATTCCAGAGGGCACACTTCTAACTCCATCACAATTGATCGACTATTTCCACAGAGAAGGTAACGTTAAGCTTGAAGATATGTCGGAAAAGGAAGCATATGCAGTAATACAACAGGTAAATTCCTATTTAAGACTTTTGTATAGCAACGTAAGGGCGCTTTATGTACCCAGTTTGAGTGAAGTCCTCATTCACCCAGCCACGTACAATCAGAATTCCGGAGGTGCAGAAAGCTATTTGGATCTAGCAAGCCTAGTTTCCCATGAATACGAACATGCGACGGAACAAAACGGCGGCGTCCAAGGACTTCGTAAATTCTTTAGAATGATGTCCGATCACCCACTCCATGTTCTACTGAATCCATTTCAGGAGATTTTTGAACTGCTTCATATCTACGCGGAGGAGGGAGCGGCGATGGGTGCAAGCTGGGAGGTTTTAAGTAGAATCCCAAGGTCATCTATGAACGCCCTGCTCGAAGATCTCGCTGAGACTGCAGGCTTCTCCGTGGACGATTTATTCGAAATGAACGCCCACACAGTAATGAAAAAAATAAGCAATGATAGAAACGATCTACTTATGAAAAATAGAGTTCATGCTGCACTCCTGTTCTATGAATTCTACGATGCCATGCATATGTCGAAGAAGGAGTTTCTTAAAGCGGCCAGAATTCGCTATGAATATAATTGGAGACTGCCCTTTGCTGAAATAAATAGAAGAATATCGAGAATCAAAAAAGCGGACGGTGGGAAGATTGAAAAATGGACGCACAGAGGGCGTCATTACTTTCTGGTTCTTATAAAACTACTACTTCTAGCACTACTCATAGCTGCGCTTCTAGATGATGATGAAGAGGATGAGGGGGAGAAAAAAAAGAGTGACAGCGGCAAGAAAAGAAAATGACGCACCCGATTTAGCGATCGACTACCGATACATCTTACTGTAATTACAGCACATTTTTCTTAGCAACTTTTTTCCTTATAGACCGATACAGATATGACAGTCAGCTCAAGGCTGACCGAACAATCAAAAAGGGGACACAACTTGAAACCAATATTACCACCAGCGGCGACGATACCCGCAACTGTCCAGCCTGTGGGAAATGCTAGCGCTTTGACGACAGGTGCTGGGTCACCAGTATCTGCTGCGCATATGGCTGGAAAAACCGCGGCACCTGTTGCACACCAAACGACTTTTATAATAGGTGATCCTTCGAATCCCTCCGCCAACCTAGTCAAAGTAAGGGGAGTTAGGGGCTTCTATGACCCTATCTCAGGCGATCATCATGTGCCTGGTGCTCACGGAGGAAGGCCAAAAAAGAAGGCTACAGGTGGATCCTCTTCAAAGGGAGTCAAACTCGCCAAGGGAAGCAAGGCTCGTGTCTTCGATATAGATGGAGTTGAGTTTCGCATCTGGTCACCGGAGGCAGGTCGCAATGAAGACCTGATGAGGGGGCTTGGAAAGCTCGCAAAGTATCCTGGAATACATCCATTCGTAGCCATCATGCCGGATCATCATCTGGGTGAAAGCTCGATCAATGGATCGGTCATCCCGTCGGTAGACACCCTCTACGTAAATGCCATCGGAGGTGACATCGGATGCGGAATGACATGTGTTAAACTTCCAATTACGGTTAGCGATATCGGAGATAAACTCGAAGCGGTATATAAAAGTATATATGCTAGAGTTCCAACGGGCAGAAGGACACATACTCATCCGTCAGAACGAATCACATCGTTGCCACTTTTCCAAGTCGGTCTCGAAATTATGACAGGTAGAGTCACCAAAAAGGCGATGCAGCAGTTTGGAACGCTAGGTGCTGGAAACCACTTCGTCAATATAATGAGAAACGCAAGTGGCGAAATTTATTTAATGCTTCACACAGGATCCAGGGGGCTTGGCCAACATGTCAGAACATACGGAGTTCGAAATGGAGTAAAACATGTATTACCTAGAGGGCTCGTAACATTAGACGCAAATTCCGATGCTGGAAGATCTTACTTTGAACACGTCCAATACGCTACTCGCTATGCAAGTGCAAACAGGATGGAGATACTCAGGCAGGCGATCCTCGCATTTCAAGAGCACGTCGGAGCCATAGCTGATGCAGCTATAGACAGCCTGCTTCTTGCAGCACTCGACGTACCTCACAACTATGTCGCAAGGGAAGAACTGATGGGTAAGAGGCTCTATGTACATAGAAAGGGCGCAATTCGAGTGGGCAAGGATGAACTGGGAATAATACCTGGAAGCATGGGAACATCATCCTATATCGTAAGGGGAAGAGGAAACGAAGCTAGCCTCATGTCATCGTCCCACGGTGCCGGACGAAAGATGACGCCTTACAAGGCGATGCAAAGCATAAGACCTGAAGATTTCGAAGCCGCGATGAGAGGCATACTAGTTAGGCGCGATCAGAGTGCATATAAAGAAGCTCCTCAGGCTTATAAAACTATCGCTGAAGTCATGCGTTGGCAGAAGGACCTTGTAGCGAAGGAAGAGGAGCTCTTTCCGCTTGCAGTAGTTATAGGATAATTCAATTCAGAAAGGCCAAGAAAGTTATCTCGAGAAATCTGTAAAAAGAAAGTTTTTCCTTTTATCAAAATGGATCCACAATTCCCATTTCATCGAGAACCTGCCTGGCCGCTGCCTCAACTCTTGGGTATGAAATACCTTTCTCACCAGCCGCTGTTTCGACAACCAGCTCCGTCTTTCCAAGACTTTTATCAACACCAAGGGCATCGTGAATGCGGCGTTTAATTTCTTTCAATCTCTTTCCACCGATTAGGAGTCGATCGCGTATTCTAGCGACGACACTTCTGACCTGTTCATTCTCCTTACCATTACCACCCATCGGCTCTCTCCGCGGCCCTCTGGATTTATCCGGACTACGCCCGCGCGCCCTCTTCGACACTCTTATGGGTGGTTCTTGATATCGATCATACCCCCCCCTCATACCCATAGCCATTGCCGTAGGTCCGACTAATGCAGAGGCATCAGTTGTCACAGCACCTGTGGCCACAAGTGCTGCCTCCGCTTCTATCGCAGCGCCGCTGCCCATCGTGCCACCACCCACAAGGGCAAGCTGCGGTCCCCCTCCAGCCCCCTCAAGCAAACGTGCCCCGCCAGCCACTAATTGTAGGCATCCCTTCACCCCGTAAACCAATGCAGCGCCTGGAGCATAGAA
>CAYWIG010000003.1:0-21314 GCA_964458295.1 uncultured Myxococcales bacterium | reverse complement strand
ACAAGAAGTTTTCAACAACTTCCTCCAGATGGTGCGCTAGAAACTTGAATTCACCCCTACCTAAGCCCCGGGGCTTCGGTGGTTAATCGCTATAGAGTGCTTCTATTTCAGGAGGAAATGAGGTTGGTTTATCATTCTTATCGACCATATGAATCGACTCAGCTGGCCTTTTGCCTTCAGCTAGGGCCATCAAGGCTCCCTCCCAATATCCACGAGCTCTCATAAAATCATCGACCAATTCTTCATCCACGAATATTCGATCCGGAGAGGTCGATCCATAATAAGCGATCGCCGCTAATTCCAAGGGCATGGGAATAGCATGATCTTCGTCCTCCATTCTAATTGCCAAACCGTATACGCGACCGGAGCTCAGCGAAGACCTGGCTACCCACCAATGAAATTCAGCGATCCACGCATCATCCTCAATGCTTTCATTCACAAAGACTCTTTTAGGTTTTTTATCACCATAATATTCCATAGCCGCTCTGTGCACCTTCCTCATAGTCTCGTCCGACAGACTTTGTCTTTTGGGATTACGCACCTCCCTCTCCATCGCCTCAGCTCTTTGCGCATCTTCGGCCTCTCTTTGTAAAGCTGCTACACGTTCCTTTTCTTTCGCAACTGCAGCTTCATAGAGTGATTCATAATGCTCTGCAGATTTCGCAGATCTAAAGGCTTCTTGCCTAGTGTTGATGCCTAAAACAATTAAGGGCCTCGAACTCCTATCTATGTGATAACTCTCCGGTACGTCCCTGTTAAGGAGCAGATGGGCGTAAGCAATAACTTCTATCTTGGCAGCTCGCGCATCAGGAACAGGACTTTCATAGTCATAACGCTTATCAGCACTCGCCTGCTGATGCTTACTTACCGTACTTCTAAAGGCGTGAATCGCTTCGATGAGCGTTTCTGCCCTCATGCTCTTGCGAGACATATCACCACCGAACTCGGCCCTATCGAGCGTGTTCATGAGCGCCTGTCCCGCCACCAGGATTTCACTCACGGCGGCTATCAGCTGAAATCGAAGAGCATATGGGGTCATGCCCTGACCTGTCGCACCCTTAGTAGAGGCCGACAGTGTGTTCGGATCGATAAAGAGGGCGCTTAAACTGTTCGTCGTTTCCATTGGCATAACCAATATTCCAGAGACTCTCGAAGAGACCGGCAATGTTAATCCCGGTATGTTCTTTTTATTGTCCCTTGTGAACTGAGCCATCTGTATCAGCGTAAAGCGGACTATCCCATCAAGCTCCTGTTGGCTCTTGACCCTGAGCACCCTTTTCATCAGTTGGCTCTTTGCGATCGTCGCTGCTGAATAGGGTCTTCCTTCAGCATCCCTATAATCAAAGACTTTCCTGCTCCACGCGTAAACCTGTTCGTCGGTCGGAGCAACATATCGATGTTCATATACAACACCGTTTAATCTATCTCTAGTGGTTGGAATGGTCACATCCTGCATTGCACCTACCTCTGGGGAAGTACTGAGACCCTCCCTACCGGGCATGACATAACCCGAAACCGGATGAGCCACGCGCCTGCTCGTCTGCCTTCCAATCAGCTTGGCAGTCACTTGCGGAGTGACCGCAGAATCACCGATGGCGCTTGCCGAAGCCACCCCTGCACCTGCCACCCCAACCGTTGCAGCCTGACCTGCGTTTAAGAACAAATGTGAGCCGAGTACATTCCTTGTAAATGCGATATTCATCCTATCCCTTCCCGTATTTCGCTTTTTAAGTTGGTGAATTCAATTGGACTCAAAACGTCTTTAAAGGGGAAAGCTTCCTTTTACAAAACTTCACCGCCTCACAGAAATTATCGGTGATTTTTCAATAAAGTGACTTTAAAAAGGCGAATTCCGTACACTATGATGTACAGGTTTTATGAATGGATGAAACTTGGGTGATTCTATACTGATAGCCGTTATGATTTCTTGAATAGAGCTTCTAATTCTGGCGGGAGAGGAACAGCATTCCCATCCTCACCGACCATTTCGACCCTCTTGCGAGAGGGCTCTCCCCTACTCATCGCGCTTACGGCGCTTCCCCAAAAAGTATTTATAAATATCCGGTCGATTTCATCGTCGCCACTGCGAAGAACGCCGTCGATGAACACCCTTTGAGGAACCGTAGTGCCGTAATAGCCACCCACAATCCTTTCGTAATCCCTTCTCGTTAGAACGCCAGGTTCATAGGAGAACCTAGGGGCCGATCTGTCGGTTCTGCGTCTTGGAGGTCTTGTTGCACGCCTTGCGGATATGGCAGGTGGTGCAGATGAAGGTGTTTTTTCCTCAACTACATCATCTCCAACAGCTGATCCCGATGCCGTTTTTCTCTCCGCTCTTTTAGCAGCCATTCTGTAGGCATTCGACATTGCTGACTGCAGTTCGCCGATCTTGAATCTTAAATCAATATCGCCATAACCTGGTTGCCCGTGAGGGATCTCCATATCCAGAATTTCGGAGGCATATACCATCACCGCTGCCCTCGTAGCGGCATCGCTCTTGTATTTGTGCGCTGAACTTGCAGCAATGGAGTCCGTCACAAGTTCCCTAAAACTATGAATTTGTGCCGCAAGCCCCTTCACTGCACCTTTATCCTTTGGAAATAGGCTGCGTTCAATTTTCTCAAGTTCCCTTACCAAAGCAGCACCAGCGCTCAGAATTTCAACCACCTTCGTTACGAGCTGCGATCTTAGTCTATAGGCTGAAGCCCCCCTAGATACCTGACCTTCGGTAGCGGCCGCCAATTGGTTCGGAGCGATGTAGAGTGTGGCAATAGCCGATGCGTTTTCCGTATCGGTTACGAGCAGGCCGTCGTGTTTCGTTTGAAGAGGAAGGGTAAAGCCAGGAACATCCCTTCCGCGCACCACCCTTTGCACCTGAGCGATCTGAATAAGCACCTTTTTTATCAGCGCATCAAACTCGGTATCCGATTTTATACCTAAACTCCTCTTCAGCTGATCCCTCGCCATCAGGAAACTCTCATACGGTTCAGCGTCGGGGTTGCTGCGATATGCAAATACGTCTCTCCAGTTTGTAACCTGCTCATCGGTGGGTTCCACAACCATGTGATGAAAACTAATTCCAACCTCTTGAGCTCTCGTAATATTTGTCAGTCCGGATCCCTCTCCCCATCCTCCGCAGAGAATTGGGTTCCAAGAGCTAGAATCCCCATACTTCGAAGCAGCAGCACCTCCAGGATATGCATGCACTGTTTGAAAACTGGAGGAGCCAAAACTCCCGCACTCACCCCCCGCTTTATGGGCGTGTCCAGTTCCCGTTCCGAACTGATGCGACAGAGCGTGATGCATTTGCATTCCATGAAGTACAAGCTCGACTTGTGCTGGAGTGCCAAGTCCATGAAGTAGTTGTGCCGGCGAAATGCCCGCCTTAGCCAGAGTGGCCGCGCTTAAGAAATTTGCCATGATTCTGTTTTCCCTAAATAGTTAAAACCCTGATCACTTATCGATCCGCAGTGTCAAATGTTGCTAATTTTGTACGAATTTGGCCCTTCCAACCCAATTTTCTGCATGCTGATATTTATGTGTAATATCAACATGATAGCGTCTATCGCTTCAGGGGTGTACTCCGACGAGTACGCTTTTTGTCCACCCATCGTAACTGTCAAACCACCCTCAGCCGATAACTCGAATAAGTAAGATTTATCCACAATGAAGAATAAAAAAACTTAAGGGGTGAACGATGAAAAACAAACTGACATTTAGTGTTCTCACAATCCTGGCTATTATCATGCTCGTCGGCTGTTCGGGTGATGGTTCAACCTCGATCGAAGCTGCCGACATTGACGAAGATGCAGCTTTCGGTTCCGACGATGAAGTTGCAATCGGTGGTGATTGGGAACCCGATTTCGAACCTTCGGATGATGATGAAGTCGCAGATGGAATTAATGACGATGATGACTATGTGGGAAATAGAAAACCGTCAAACCGTTCGAGAAACCGCAATACTAATGATAACGAAGCCTCTGAGAATACTACAGCCGACAACTCCTTCAACGAAAATTCAGTGGCAGGAAAGTTGGAGGAGATCGAAGGATACATTGCCAAGTCCACTGGTTTGGTGGCGGATGCGAAGGAAGCGGCGATAGCGGCTGAAGGGTATTACGAAGGCTGTGATCTCCTCATACCCGCTGCCCGCATCTCTGAGTTTCGTGATTCAGTGGATCTGATGGATAATAACTCCACGGAGTCTTGGAACAGCTATCGCAGCGCTAACGAACTCCTTACCGATCTTGAATCCACGTCCAATGAAGCCAGAGAATTGATAAATAGTGACGATGCTAAGCTCAGCGATGTGCAAAGTGAGGTCAGCAAGGTCAAGAGGCTGAGTGATGATATAAACGAGATGTGTAGCGAGGCTATAAGCTTATCAGAAAATTCAAGAACGACGCTGGATGAAATAAAATCCCGCCTGCAAAATTCAGATGAGGATCCAGGAAACCCTGAAGGAACGTCGCTGTTTCTGCAGCCACTCTCCTTGAATTTTCTCGGTGCCTCCGGTGGAGGATATGGCGGCGAGCCGTTTAGCTACATTTGTAACGGTGATCAACTGGGTGATCGTGCCATTTCAGAATTAAGAGTCAGAGCTTACTGGAATGTAACTGATATTACCGCAGGCTGTGCCTCTATCAATGATTATCAGAACAACACTCCAGCACCGGAAAGCGTAAGTTCCAGGGGCGACGAAAAACCGGTGGCAAAATCCGATGGCTACTATTTCTACGGTTGGACTGTAACCATCAGTGAACACATAGATATAATGGGAGACTTTCCAGCGATCGTTAGGACATTTATCCCACATGCCAAAAAAATAGAAAATGGTGTCATCCACGACAATGACACCATATCATTCGGCCCGGACGATGGTTTTAAGTTTGGAGAACCCGAAGGTCTTGTGAGGACCGGAATCGAACAGGAGTACCTCTGTAAGGATGGTGAGATCCTCACCGGAATAGTCGGTCGTAGGGGAGGTTTTATAGATAGCATCGAAGGCGTCTGTCAAAAGGTTGGAAAGGGAAGCTTCACTGAAGATAACGTCGATGATCTTCAGTTTGGCCATCCAACAAAATATTTGCTCTCCGGTGGCGAGCAGCACATGAATGACGATATAGTCAGATCTGACGAACAGATTCTTCATTGTAATGACAACGGCAGAAGCAGAAGGGCTGTCGTAGGCTTCGTAGCCAAGGGCGGCTCTGTTGTCGATGGACTCAAAGCCGCATGCGGTACGATAAACTCAGGTTATAGCGATGAAAGCAACATATCCTCAGTTCAATTGGATCCTGAATTGGGTGGTCATGATTTTGGAGTTCTCGCAAAAGAGGATTACGTTATAGTCGGATGGAAAGCTCGGGTGGGTAACTACCGCTTTGCAACGACCATAGCAGAATTTCAGCCAGCGATTCGAAAGGTCAATTCAGATGGCACGCTCAGCGACGACGTGGAGTGGATTGAAACTCGTGTTGGCAAAGGAAAAAATGGCATAGGCCGAAGATTGACAAGTGTCGGCTACTGGCAGGAACAATTATGTGAACCAGATAACGCTTTAACCTCTATAGAAATTTTCTCCGTAGGAAACGACAATTATCCAAAAGGCTTCGTAAACCGCATCAGCGGAATATGCCAACCGGTGAATCCCGGATAAAATATAGTCTTTATACCTATCCCCCCATAGGATCCTGGTAGGCTTTTATGCCTGCCAGGATTTCCACCTTATCGACAACCTCCGATGACAATCTGATATATTCAATAATTACATAAACTTACTGACTTTCCTCATAAACCGTCGGAAGCAACTTCGCCCCCTCTAACTACCGATAATAACAATAGAAAAAGAACAAGGGGAAACAAGATGAAAAAAAGAGCGATATTGAGCACTATTTTAACCTTAACACTCATCCTCCTAGTCGGTTGTGGTGGAGAGAGTGCACCCATACTCGACGACACACTCTCCTTTGATGACGGTGGCGCTTCCGGCTCAGATGACGAATCACCAATCGGAGGCAATTGGGAACCGGAGCTTGAATCCTCTGGCGATGATGATGTTTCCGGGGAAGGGGAGAATGAAGCAGTCGGTTATGTAGGAAACAGAAGGCCTATGAAAAGACACCGCAATGGCGGATCGAATGGCAATGGAAGCGGTTGGGCCGACACCGACGGCGATGGCATATATGATTTTTCAGACAACTGCGATGGAGTCTCAAATCCGGATCAATCCGATGTCGATAGGGATAGGATTGGCGATGCGTGTGATGAAGTCGATAATCGCATAAACACCGATCTCATCGTTGATGACGTTAAAATCAAGGCAACCACCGTTACGGAACTTAACGTCAATACGGATACGCCTGTCGAAGAATCGTATGTAACTGCCCTGATTCCCGAAATCGGAGGACCAGGAGGTTCACCATTCACACTGTCAGTGGGCAGCTCAAATTCGTTGCATGCAATAACGGAGATCAAAGCGCGTCATGGAAATTTGATCGATGCGATCAACTTCGGTTTTACGCCGATCGATGATCTTCATTCATCAGCCAGCTATAGTGGTAATTTGAGAGGTGGTGATGGAGGTTCTATAGAGACATTCATAGCTCCATACAATCATGTACTCGTTGGATTTTGGACGGAACACTCCATAAATCACGACGGCTTTGGGGACTTCGATGGTGCGCGCCTGGTCACTGGAATCGCTCCTCTCTGGAAGAAAGTCAAAAACGGGGAGTTGGATGATCAAAGCATAACCTCATCCGATCACAGAGTAGGCCTGATGGGCTTGCCACATTCCATATTGGAATTACAAATATGTCCTGATGGATACATGCTCACTGAGGTTAAAGGAAAATCCGGCAAATATTTGGACAGTATAGGTGGCACTTGTACAAAGATTAACACATCCGATGATATAGCCCCTAGATTTGAAAAAATCATCACAAGCGATAGCAAAAAAACCGGCCTTGAGGGATACGGTGGATCGGGTGGTGGCCAATGTATAATGACATGCGATGACGATGATCACGATGAGACGATGGGCTTTGTATCCGGTTATAGGTTCTCTAGAGGAAGCGTCATCGACGGAATGCAGCTTGAATGCAGCAAAATCACATCAGCCGGTAAAATTGTAAGTTCAGAACTTACAAATTATTGTGGAGCACTTCCTAACGGATGCGAGGTTCTTGGAGCTTGCGTACCTGCCCTAGGCCTCCAACGCTTTCTTCCAAAACACGCTGTAACGGGTTTTCACGGGAAGTCAGGTCGACTTATAGATGCGCTTAACTTTTTATCCACCCCACTGAGCGATCTCACGTACGGTTCGTCGATCATCTCCCCCGGCTACGCGGAAACGGATGATTATTTTGGAGCCACAGCTGATGGAGGTGGCGGAGTAAAATTTAAAGATGTGAGATGCCCATCGGATTATGTGTTGACAGGGATGGAGGTTAGGTCCGGAAGATATATAGATTCAATTACCTCTTATACATGTAAAAAATACAAAATAATCCGCTGATTCGATCAAGGTCCTTTGATATAAAACTCATCGCGGAGGTAGCCCTTTCTATCGACTACCTTCGCTTTAATTATGTCTCCATCCACATTCACAAAAACCACGTTGTTAAATCCGCTATATAGAGGCGCACCAGCGCCGCCGGTTATGATATATTCAACTCCACCTATCTTACCCTGCTTTTTGAACGTGTGTTCATGACCCATAAAGACAACATCAACTCCCTTCTTGACGAAGAGTTTATGCAACCTGTCCCTCGATTTCGGATATCTATCGAGCGACATCCCGTAATGCGATGCCTCCCTCCACAGAAAGAGCGGGTGATGAAGGAAGACGAACTGATATTCATATTTCTTTGAACTCAACGTGCGGTTCAACCATGCGAGCTGCTCTCCGGCTATCTGTCTATCGTGTTTAGGATCACATGTATTCAAAACCACAAATAAATTCTTACCGACGGTAAAACTATAATAAGTTTCATTGCCTGGAAGATCGACCTCACTCCTCCATACCGCCTGGCTCTCAAGGCTGTTGATATCGTGGTTTCCTGGAATTAAAAAATAGGGTCGTGGCACACCCCTTGAAAGACTCCAAAAATTCTTCCACTGCTGTCTGTTGCCAGGCGTAGGAATAACATCCCCGGTGTTCATAACGAATAGCGGCTTTCTCTGCTGTATTTGTTTTACAACCTTTGAATACACGTTATCGCCAGAACGATTGTCACCGATAACCGCAAATTCGAAGGGCCCATCTTCGGCCGCAAGCCTCTTCAGGGAGTTTTTCATCTTTGGGGATGATGCAAGGGAGACATCACCCGCAAAGATCACGACCATCGCCAATACGGCTATCCAGACAATCCTTCTAAACATCGGCCACCCCTTTCTGATACCGATGTATACTCAATTTAAAATCGATTGCAATATGAAGGGAGCCGTGATTTTTTACATCCAACTGGCCCAACTTCAACAAGGAGGAGTCCTATGCGTATAAAGATTCTATCAATAGTGGCGCTTTTATGTGCAGTGACCATGCTGTTTACCGCCTGCGATCGGAGAAAGGGAGTTCCGGGCACGGCAGAAAATCCGATACGCTTCTATTTCATGCCACTCAAGGGGGAAAAGGTCTTTGAAACATATGCCCCTAAAATCGCTCAGTACATTGAAAAGAATACCGGATTATCCGTGCAGCTTGTTCATGCGAAGGATTTTGTAGGCATAGTTGAGGCCTTTGGTAAGCGCAAGGCGGACGCCTCGTTTATGAATACGCTCGGATATCTTATGGCGCACGACTGGGCAAAGGCCGAAGCTTATCTCAAAACCCTTTATGGCGATGTCTATAACGACTATCGCGGTGAAATTCTCGTAAGAACCGACAGCGGTATCAATTCCGTTGAAGATCTAAGCGGAAAGAGCGTCGCCTTCGCCGATCCATTCTCGGCAAGTGGTTATCTCTATGCTCTAAAACTTTTTCACGATAAGAAGGTGAAGCCATCGAGGACCTTCTTCGCTGGCGGCCATAAGAAGGCTGTGGAAGCGGTATATAAGGGTGAGGCGGCGGCTGCAGCGACCTATCACACGAGACCTACGGCCGGTGGTGTCGAGAGGGATGCCAGAGTAGACCTGGTGAAGCAGTATCCCGACATCATAGAGAAGGTTAAGATTATTGCACTGACAGATGAAATTCCAAATGGTCCCGTCGCATTCAGCAATAAACTTCCTGATGACGTCAAAACGAAGCTCGTCGGCGCAATCCTATCGTTTGCAAGAACTGCAGAGGGAAGAAAGACCCTGAAAGAATTGTACAACGTAACCGGCCTCACCATAGGCAACGATGCTGATTACAACAGCGTTCGCGAAACCTTAAAGGAACTCGGCAAGACTGTTGATGAAGTGGTACCTGGTGGAATCACCTTCTACAGGAAGCATTCTGAGGCTTGGTTAGAATATTAGTTTTTGAGTGTTTGAGTTCTGCGTGTTCGCGTTTAAAAAACCCTGGGGTTATTTCAATGCCCTGGGGTTATTTATTCTCAGACTTATTAACTCGAACACGCAAGCACGCCGAACGCAAACACTCGAACACGTATATTATTTTTTTAATTCCCACAGCTTCGACAGTGCAGTACCGTAGCGTTCTGTAAGAACGCCCGGTTCCTTGGACTCGGGTTCATTCGGCATTGTGAAGAATGGAATCTCGATATTAGAAATATTGAGATATCCGGACCTGTTATCCCCGGTGATATCCTTCCAATCGTTCTCAATAAAATATCCATACATGTCCTTATCAGGCACCTTATGAAAGAGGATCGAATCCCTTTGTGCTGCCTTAAACCTCGCATCGTTTCGCCTGAACGACTCCTCAAAGGATACCTCGATATATAGAATCGCTGAATCCTTCAGGATTTCAGAGGACATCCTCTCCAAGCTGATTTTAAAACCATCGGCCTTGCCACGAGCGAACTCTATCAGAAGTGTACCATCGTTGAAGAACTCCGGACGATCTCCATACCTTTCATCGATAGTGTCATTGAATCTGGTCTGGTTATCGCTTCTAAACGTCGGGGTCAGCAGATTTAGCCCCTCCTCCGTCCTCTGCGTATGAAGCCTCTTCTCGCCCCTCTTCTCCCTCTCATCATCCGCATCACACGCCTCACAGAGCCACGGAAAATCATCGACCTCCTCGAAATTGCCTATGTGAAAGAGCTTCGCCCGCTCATCCACCGACAGCTTCTTCATGAAGTCGATGAACTCTGACTTACCTGCAGCAGGACGACCTAGTACGAAAAGATATTTGAAGATGTCCATATTAAACAACCTCCAAAACAAAAACTACCTGGTAGTTTTTGTTTTATACAATTTGATCAAGCTCTTCAGTGCTGTTTCATATCTCTCTGCGAGCAAATCTGGTTCCTTGATCTCCGGTTCATTCTTGACCGTCACGAATGGAATTTTGATATCGTCGACATCCACATAACCGCTCTCTTTTCCACCTGTAACCTCTTGCCAGTCATCCTCTTTATAGAATGCGTTCACGACGCGATCGGTAGCCTTGTGCGCGAGTATGGAGTGTTTCTTCTTCTCCTCGTATCTCGCGTTGTTCCTCCTCCAGGATTCCTCGAACGATACGTTGACATAGAGGATGACGGCCCGATTCAATATTTCCTTCGAAAGCCTTGGCAGCGCATTCGTGTATCCGCCATGTCCACCTCGTGAAAATTCGATGAAGAGGGTGTTATCCTCATAGAACTCAGCCCTGGAAAGATATTTTTCTGCGATAACATGATTGAACTTTACGAGCATGAGGTCGAAGAGCTTTCCCGAATCCTCATTCATGCCGTAGTTGTTCCCCTCGCGATGGGAGAACATTCTCTTTTGATCAACCTCCTCCCAGAGATTGTCCTCCAGGAATTTCTCCCAGAACCAAGGAAAGTCATCTATCTCCTCGATTTTACCTATATGAAATTTTTTCGCACGATCCTCATCGGGAAGCCCCTTCAAGCAATCTATAAATTCGGATTTCCCAGAGGCCGGACGCCCCAACAACAGTATGTGATCAAATGTCTTCATCGTGTACTCTCGTATAGATCCATGAGCGTATCGAGTGCGGGTTTATAGCGCGCCTCCAGGGGCCCGCGCTCCTTAAGCTCTGGAAAGTTATTCATCGTTACAAATGGAATTTTGGTGGAGTTGAAATTTAAAACGCCGGAGTCCTTGCCGTCAGTCACCTTCTTCCAATCGTCGACCTTGTAGAAAAACTCCATAGTTTCACGCGGTGCCATATGCGCCAAGCTTGAGGCCTTCAGCTTCTCTTCATAGCGAGCGACGTTTCTTCGCCACGACTCCTCAAACTCAACGTCCACATAAAATATGGCCGCCTTCTCAAGAACCTCCTTGGACAATCTCGTAAGGGCATTATGATAAGCATCCTCACGCCCACGGGAAAACTCAACTATGAGCGTTCCCTTTTCATAGAACGTAGGTCTCGGAAGATACTCCTCCGCTATTCTATGATTGAACTTCGCGAACATGAGATCATAGAGTTTAACCTGATCCGGAAAGATGACATTGTAGTTGGAGCCGTTTCTCTCGGAAAATATTCTGGGATATCCGGCCTCCTCCCACTGGTCATCCTCCAAAAATTTCTCCCACAGCCAGAAGAAGTCATCCATGCCCTTCATCTCACCGATGTGAAATTTTTGGGCCCGTTCTCCAGCCTCCGTCTTTTCTAAAAAATCGATGAATTCGGATTTTCCTGCGGCGGGTCTACCTAAGAGCAACAAGTGATCGAATGTCTTGGCCATATACATCCTCCCTGTTCGTTCTACGGTTGAAGTTACGATACTCGCTAACAGATACTCCTAAATACTGCAAGCTGCGGGTATTTCCCGCAAATCCAGCCCTAATGGGCAATGCTTGACAAAGGCAGGATGAAACGTTAAGGGCGGAGCGCGATTAACCTATCAATATGAAAGGATTTTTATGAATAAGATCCTCAGCCGGGACCAACTCTCAGAGAATGTCGTAAAGCTAACGATCGAAGCTCCGCTCATCGCAAAAAAGCGCAAGGCGGGCCAATTCATAATTCTTCGTACTCATGCAGAGAAAAGTGAACGGATTCCACTTACAATCGCCGATGCCAATTCATCCAAAGGAACTATAACCTTGGTATTTCAGATCGTTGGCAAGAGCACCGCCCAGCTCGCATCGCTCAAAATTGGCGATTCAATAAACGATCTGGTAGGTCCACTCGGCAAGGCGACACACATTGAAAACTTTGGCAATGTGGTCTGCATCGGGGGTGGAATTGGAATCGCACCGATGCATCCAATCGCACAGGCGTTAAAATCTGCCGGAAATAACGTGATTTCGATTTTGGGAGCTCGCACGAAGGACCTTCTCATCATGGAGGATGAGGTGAGAAAGGCTTCCGAAAAAGTTGTGATCGTTACCGATGACGGTTCATACGGCGAGCAGGGCTTTGTAACCAACGCACTTGAAAAGATCATAAGCGATGGACTGAAGGTCGATATGGTCGTAGCCATCGGTCCCGCGATAATGATGAAGATGGTATGTAAGGTTACAAAACCTCATGATATTAAAACTGTAGTTTCATTGAACACCATCATGGTCGACGGAACAGGCATGTGTGGGTGCTGTCGCGTATCGGTGGATGGCACCACCCACTTCGTTTGCGTAGATGGACCTGAGTTTGATGGACACAAAGTCGACTTCGATGGGATGATGAAGAGACAGGCTACCTATGTAGACTTGGAAAAGAAATCGTACGATCTATACCAGTCGCACGGATGTGGAGATAAGTGCGCCTGCAAATAAAAGGTTTCGGATTTTTGATTTCTGATTTCGGGATGCTGAATCAACTTAGATTCAAACCGCAATCCGAAATTTAATGATGGCTTGGAGGACAAATAGAATGACACTCACACCGGCAGAACGAATGAAGATACCGCGAAAGAGCATGAAGGAACAGCCACCCGAGGAGCGCATAAAGAATTTCAAGGAGGTTCCCTACGGCTATACCGAAGATGAGGCGGTTGAGGAGGCCACGAGATGTATCGGATGTAAGGCACCTCAATGTGTCTCAGGCTGTCCTGTTGAGATAGACATCCCAAAGTTCATCCAACAGGTCGCCGCCCGTGATTTCGATGGTGCGATAAAGACTATGAAGGAGACAAACCTCCTTCCTGCGGTATGCGGTCGCGTCTGTCCTCAGGAGACGCAGTGTGAAATCAAATGCGTCCTTGGAAAGAAGCACACACCTGTAGCTATTGGCAATCTTGAGCGTTTCATCGCCGATTACGAAAGAGGTAAGAAAGATGTTTCTATACCCAAGATCAAAGAAAAAACGGGCCATAAAGTTGCTGTCGTAGGTGCCGGCCCCGCTGGGCTGACAGTCGCAGGCGATCTTGCAAAGATGGGACATTCCGTAACTGTATTCGAAGCACTTCATAGGTTAGGCGGCGTTCTGATGTACGGCATTCCCGAATTCAGACTGCCAAAAGAGATCCTGGAGTCAGAAGCGAAGTTTCTTGAGAAACTAGGAGTCGAGTTCAAGGTAAATGCTGTTATCGGCATGCAGTATTCGTTGGATGAACTGTTTGAAGAGGGCTATGAAACAATTTTTCTGGGAACAGGGGCAGGGCTTCCTTATTTCATGAATATCCCAGGTGAAAATTTAAACGGCGTCTACAGCGCCAATGAATATCTCACGCGCTCGAATCTCATGGGTGCGTATGATTTTCCAAACAACGACACGCCGATAGCCGTCTCCAAAAATGTCGCGGTCGTAGGTGGTGGAAACGTCGCGATGGACTCCGCGCGTACTGCAAAGAGGCTTGGCGCTGAAAATGTATACATCATATACAGGCGCTCCGAAGAGGAGATGCCGGCAAGAAACGCCGAAATTCATCATGCGAAGGAGGAGGGAATTCAATTCAACATCCTCATGAATCCGACACGCCTCATAGGAAATGATGACGGCTGGGTTACGAAGATGGAATGCTTGAAGATGGAGCTCGGCGAACCGGATAGCTCCGGAAGAAGGCGTCCCGTGCCGATCAAGGGTTCGGAGTTTCAGATCGATGTCGATTGCGCCGTAATTGCTATAGGCAATGGACCGAATCCACTCGTCCCTCACAACACGCCCGATCTTGAAACGAATAAGTGGGGAAACATCACGGCTGATCCGGAAACACAAAAGACATCCAAGGAGGGCGTGTTCGCAGGTGGTGACATAGTCCTTGGTGCAGCAACCGTCATTCTCGCCATGGGTGAGGGAAGACGCGCTGCGAGGGCAATGGATAAATATCTTAAAACAGGTAAATGGTAATTTAACGATAGACGGTTGAGGTTGCGAAGCTCGAAACGTTGAACGTCTAACTTAGTGGAGTAAAAAATGAATAAAAATTTTGCTGACCAATTGATATCAAAGGCAATCCAACGCGAGGAGGACGCCTACAAACTCTATTCCGACGCGGCAGGCATGGTGAATCGTCCTGAGGTGAAGAAACTATTCGAGGATCTCGCAAAGCAGGAGATGGGACACAAGGAGACGTTGTCGAAAATCGACCTCAATGCATTTGAGAATACAGCACCGGAAAAACTCTCTGATCCCAACCTATCACATCTCGTCGAGGCCCATTCGCTAAATGAGGGCTTCACGCTCCAGGATGCACTCCTCTTTGCGATCAAACGTGAAGATGAATCATACCGATTCTATAAGGAGTTCGCACAGCTGGCCGAGCACGATGCGCTCAAGAATGTCTTTGAGAACCTCGCAAAAATGGAGATGCAGCATAAGACGAATCTAGAAGAGATGTATGAGGATAAGATCTATCAGGAAAATTAAAAAAGAAGCAAGAAACACGAAACAGGAGGCATGAAGATCGTTGGATCTTCATGCCTTTTTTCATGCGTCGTGTTTCATGTTTCCTGCTTCGAGCTCTTTCTCTCATATTTTCTTCACTTGTACCACTTCTCCTTAACTGTTAAAACCGGAAGATGCAGATCGAAGCCGGGGCAAATCTAATAGAGCGTCACAGTATCATCCGTGCATTTAGGCACAGAAACTTCGCCTATTATTTCTTCGGCCAGTCGATATCCTTGATAGGAACGTTCTCCCAGATGCTCGCAATATCGTGGCTCGTATGGCGCATGACCAACTCCCCCTTTCTCCTCGGCGCTATCAACTTCGCGGTACAATTCCCGATGTTAATCTTAGCCCTCCTAGGTGGTGCGGTAGCTGATAGGTATGACAGACGAAAGATCCTGATAGCCATGCAGATCCTATGCATGCTTCAAGCATTCGTGCTAGCATTCCTAACACTTCAGGGCATCGTAACCCTATGGCAGATCTTCGCGCTGGGAATATTCTTGGGCTGCGTCTACTCCTTTGAATTTCCCGCGAGAAATGCATTTATAACCGACCTGGTTGGAAAGAAGGATCTCTTAAACGCAGTGTCGCTAAACGGAGCCATGCTCCACGCAGCGCGCATGATGGGTCCAATGATCGCAGGTTGGATCGTCGCTTGGAGCAGCGAGGGTAAATGTTTCCTCTTCAACGCACTTACATACACCACGATGATCTTGGCCCTCTTCATGATGAAGCGTGATAAAATTCTCCATGTTGAAAAGGACAGAACTCCATTTATACCGGCCATCGTTCACGGCATAAAACATATGTGGAATGAGCCCGGTCTAAAGCTCGGATTCATAATCCTCGCCATCGTATCATTACTGATCATGCCGCTCGTCTATCTACTTCCGATATTTGCCGACAAGACCTTCGGCGGTGGTGCGATTACCCTCGGCTGGCTTATGGCAGCGGCAGCGGGGGGCTCCTTCATCGGTGCTTTAATCCTCGCACATCGTAAAAAGTCGGATCGGCTTTCGACGATATCGGCTGCCGCCCTCATCCCCGTTTCGATCGCGCTCTTCGCCTTCAGTCAGACATCGAAGCTCTGGGTAGGCCTCCTAACTCTAGTATTTGTCGGTATTTTCGACACGATAGCGATAGCCGGAAGCGTGACCCTCCTTCAGTACATCGCACCCGATCACCTACGAGGTAGGATGATGAGCCTATTTGTTACTGCCTTCATGGGTTTTGCCCCAATCGGCAGTTTGGCAGGTGGCATCGTAGCACGCGAGATCGGCGCTCCAAAGACCATCGCCGCCTGTGGGATAGCATGCCTATTTATAAGCCTTATCGTGCTCATCAAGGCGAGAAGGATCGACGCATCATCCAAGCGCTAGCACCCAAATTCGTCAAAATAATGGTTGCTTGTCATTATTTTGACTGGTTTTTCTCATTTTCGGCAAAACCACCGGCCATTCTCAAATCAAGAGTCAATAAATTCAACCACTTACAGCGTAAACTGAATACAGACGTTTGGCATGATGATTGCTCATATATCTAGATAGTTCGTCGGGCCTGGGGACAATCCGGGGGACATGAGTATGAGAAAAAATAAGGCCCATTTGCCATTCATCGATCAGCTCAGACACGCTATAAAATCGCTCAAGAAGATGAAGCCTGGCGAGGTTCACGTGTTGAGTATAAACGCCAATTATGGACATTATCAGATTGTGATAGGTCCAGAGGAGAGCAAAGATCACAACAGGTCGATAGAGATAAACGGTGAAATTCACCACCTCTTCGTCACACCTAAGCACATAAGCACCCAGCCGTCGAAGAAACAGGTTCAGCAGAACCTGAAGAATACGGTGATCATGCGCAATCTAATGATACACCTCCACGATCCTAAAGGGGATGGCAATCATCTCGTCATCATGAGCAAAAATGATAATGGTCTGCATCCGCGCGAATGCATCAACCTTGCGGGACACGATGGTAAGAGGTTGATGGATGAGGTGGAGCACAATTCACGTTATTCGCTCGCCGCCTATCGAATCATCCAGAAGGATATCCTGAATGCACTCAAGAGGAGCAAAAGGATCCAGGAGTCGACCGAGCACTGAGACGACTCCGCTCCCATTGCACACCAATAATATCAATATATTGAGCCTAATCGTTCTATAGGATTTTCTTCGCAACAAATTTCCAAATGATGCGATAAGGACTATGAAACATCCTTGGTATAGGGAACTAACATGAACGCCAACGCAGCTTCACTAAAATCAGCACTCACGAATTTTGCATCAAATGCAGGCATCCATATGATGCCTACTCAATTTATTCCTGCGTACAGAGTCATGCCTCTTCAAACTGACACCCTCGCAAAACCGGAAGTCGAGATACCTCAACATGGTATAATCGTCTACGACGACCCATCCAAGACACAACCTGAACCTGTGAATCCATATATTCAACTTCCATATGCATACGGAAATTCTCCAGAAAGCCGTGTAGCCATAGATGCATTGCCAAAATTTATTAATACATCTCCATTTCACAGGGAGATTTCGGCTGTGCAGGCAGATGCGACGGATGTCGCGGAATCGCTGGATGATGCAATTAGAACTAGTAGTGAGGATAGAAACGGATACATACTAACTATGGCCGAAATCTACGAGGATGCGCCTCCCGAAATAGAATCCCACATTATGGCCGGTCTCATGCTCTCATGCATGGGCAGGAAGTCAGATGGCACCCCACATCCTCTTTCCGAAATGGAGTTGCTATCAAGGATTATAGAAAATTTAAGCAAGGGGGCTGGAAAACTTGTAAGCGATCTCCGATTCGTATCAGCGGCCGTAGTCTACGAATTTCTAGGCGACCTATATGATTTTTATTTCGAGCAACAAGCCGCTACCGATGCAGATCGTTATGTAAGGACGGAGGATAGACGAAATCAGTACCTTCATCACGCTGCGGAATCCTGGTTTGCCTCGCTCGGCCATATCAATGACCCGCCAAGTTTTGACGAAAGGCTCTACAGGGGACTTCGAGCGGCATCCCGCTCTATCAAATCCGTCGATCTATTGCAGATACTCTTCATGGAATCTGCGAGACACTATCTCGAAAACGGCCGTCCGCTCGATGCCGCCGATGATGCCGTTCGCAGGGGGCTTGCCATACTGGATAAACACAAGCCGAAACTGGATGATTATTTCAGCCTTCATTCAACGTTGAGCCTGGCCTATATGCTATGGAAGCGAGAGAGGATTGATGGACGCGCAGATGCCCTGGGGGGAATTGTTACATCCGCCGGTATCATGGCCGGTATCCTCGACGACCCTGCGATAGTTTAGCCCAAACAAACACCCTGATAGCTAATTCGCCAATCATATCAAAGGGTTATCTATGTATTTTCCTAGCAACTTATTCAATATTTGGCCGATAATATTATTAAAGGGGAGAATCTCGGGGGAGAGATCCATATGTCCAATCCATATAAAATCGCAAAGATGTCGGATGCTGAACTCACCTTTGTCCGTTGGCTATTGGATGATAAAGGAGTCGCTCTTCAGGAATTGGACATAAATCCAAATGGTATAGATAAGACTATCGAGTTTGACGAAGCGGTAGCCTTCGCGATGAAGAATATGCCATGGCAGGAATATATGCCGAGGCTTGAAAAGGCTAGCCCGCTTTTCAAACACCCACTCGACGACAGAAAATACCCTCAACAAATCCACTCAAGAATCAATGAGCTCATGTTCAAAGCCGAGGTAGAGTTGAGCGAAAAGGGAATTCTCCCTACCGACCCAGCATACTGTTTTGAACTCCAGAGGACGTTCTTTGAGCTAGCTGGACCTCCATATCATAAAGGCGGCCTGTGTCTCGCTTATGACTATGAGGGCGGCTACCAATACGATCTCGTGCAAATCTCAAGCAATCAAATGTATAACCTTACATCAAAGGAGTTCTTCGAAAACTGTATGGCCCCATCGTCACCTGGAACATACATGGGTAGCTGTAGCGAAAACACCCATGCCAGAATTGCCGTTTTCGAAAGACACCCATCCTGTAAATTGGATATGATGTATACGGAACAACACGTCTACCCTGTGACCAGGTATGGCAATTATGGAAAAGGTAATGAACTGGATGCTTCAGGAATAGGAAAGTCTGGATGGTCAAGTAGGGGCAATCCCGCCGCTGTGTTAATGCAGGAGAACGGAACGAACCACATCGCGTCGATGATTGAACCCGATTTAATAACGGACCACGATGCCTTCTCTTCAGCAATGAAGGATTTTTACCTATCGACTGGGCTCGACTTGGAAGAAGAGGTGTCCAATCCCGATCTTTGTAATCCAGCGATGAGGTTCAATGCCATCCATAAGGCATTGAACGTTCTCGACAAGAAAATCCGGGGTAACAAAATATCAATAATGCCTTTCCTTCTAATCTCCCAAGCTATCGCAGGCAGTGATTTTAGCCACACCATGGAATTCGCATTGGAAACACTGCGAAGGTGGCCTGATAATCCATACGTGCTGATGCCTCTCACATACATTCTAGACTTCAATGATGAAGAGCAGCTCGGTGAAGCATGTAAAATGCTTCAAAGTGAGTTTCCAAAATCCGGATGGTGCGAAACAATTACTGGGTTAGCGGCGCAGCTCAAAGGTGATAATGAAACTGCTACAAGAAATTTTTTAATTGCTATTCAAAAGGATATAAACAACGCGTATGCCCTCTCTGGGATTGCCAATATAGCATTTAGTGCAGGTAAGTACGAAATAGCTGAAGAGTTTAACGCGCGCGTCGGAAATGTCGCTCCCAATTTGCCAGGCGTTCACATGCTCTCCGCCAGCATTGCACAGATGAGGGGTGAAATGGAAAAGGCGCTTGAGGAGTCAAAGAGGGAAGCTACGATATTCGTAGGAAATATGAACGCTATAGTTTTACACGCACAGCTTGCAACGGCAACTGGAAGACCCGTAGAGGCGATTCATCTTTTGGATGGATTTCTAAAGTCCAACCCTCATCTCAACGAGGGTTGGAAAGCTGCTGTCATGACACAGTTGATCTATGCATACGATCTATACGGTGAAACTGATGTCGCCACTGGAATCTTCAACAGTTTACTTGAAAAAGACCTTTTGACCACTGAACAGATAACCGGAATTAGTATGCAGATATATTTATCAAACTTTCAATTCGACGAGGCAGAGGCTGCTGCAGAATTGCTTGCTCAAAGTAATCCGCTAGCACTGGCTCAAATCGGAATTATTAGAGCTTTCAAAGGTGATCTTCTAACTGCAGAGCTGGTATATAATCGCTTATATTCCGAGTATGGCAACCTTCCTTTAATGGACAATCTCAAGGCTATCATTGAATACCTCAAAGGAAATATCGATGGAGCCCAAAAGATATTTGAAGGTCTAATCGCGCGCAATCCATACGACTTCGGTTCTCATTCAACGTTGCTACATATGTACATTTACAAAGGCAAGATCAATGAGGTTCGGGCATATTATGAAGACCTGGAAAAAACATTTCCAAACGTCTTCTACATAAGATCGATTGAACCCCTATTGGATATCACCGAAGGGAAGTATCTCGATGCAAAACTCAAATCTAAAGAACTTCTATCCAAAAAACCTCGCTCCGTACCTTTACTAAATTATTACAGCCTCGCAACATTCAAGCTCTGTGAATTGGAAGAGGCGATGGAAGCAGCAAAACTTGCGGATTCCATCCTCCCCGAGGATTCCACTGCAAAGGCAATCATTGCAGCCATATACCTGGAAATGGGTGATCTCGTCATGGCGGAAGAGTACGCTGTAAAGGCTCTTGCAAATTGGATCGATGTAGACGTCAGCAGCTATATGGATGATCCCATTACCATTCTCAGCAAGATCGACGCTATAAAAATACAGTAAAAGAGTGAATCACTTTTTCTTCAACTGAATCCCAAGCCCAGCCAACTGATCGTTGGATACTTCACCAGGTGCATCGGCCATGAGGTCAGTCGCGGAGGTAGTTTTAGGAAATGCGATGACGTCGCGAATGTTGTCGGTTCCGGCGAGGAGCATGATCAATCTATCAAAACCTAGAGCGATCCCTCCGTGAGGCGGTGCACCATACTGAAGGGCGTCTAGTAGAAAACCGAACTTAGTTTTGGCCTCCTTTTCGCTGATTCCCAACACTTCGAAGATCTTGCTCTGGACTTCGCTCTCATGAATACGAATCGAGCCACCACCGATTTCGTTCCCGTTCATGATGATATCATATGCAAGCGATCTAGCCTTACCGGGCTCGGAATCGAGGAGCTTCACATCATCAGGATGAGGAGCGGTAAATGGATGATGAACGGCCATATGGCGATGTTCATCGCCGCTCCACTCAAGGAGTGGAAAATCCACTACCCAGA
>CAYWIG010000002.1:18143-26558 GCA_964458295.1 uncultured Myxococcales bacterium | reverse complement strand
TTGCCATCGATGTCGAGCTGTTCGCTCTCACGAACGGCGTTGATCTTATCTATTATAAGGGGGGTTAGCGTAAGTGATACGAGCGTACAGATGTTATCGCCCACTTTAAGTCCATGTGGATTCGAGTAGTTCGGCCCCATATCGGCAACTTGACCTAGGAGCATACCGCCGGACCCGGTCACCGGATTTAGCTGCTTTCCCATATTCTTCACATTTTCAAGAACCTGATTCGCCACGCCATCCGGATTTCCGCCATTCGCCTCCCACATCTGTCGAAACGATGCGGAGTCGATGTTTAAGGTCTTCACGTCGATCAAAATCTCGTTATCATATAAGGGCAACGAGTTATCGACTTTGGTCGCTGCCTGTGGAAGCGCGCCATCCGGGGAAATCACGCGGTGTCTTCCGTATCTATCCCCCCCGGTCCTGTAATCTGACATAGTAATACCTCCCATTTGTATCTGTAATTTAGCAGGAGATCCAATTCAATCCCTGGGGTTTGGAAATTGGGTTGCGTGTTTTAACCCCAGGGGTTGAACTGGATCTCCACCCCAATCCTCAAACTCTCCCATTTTTCAATATTTTGGAGCCTCCTTTAAGCAGAGAAGCGGGGCCAAGTCAAATTGAAGGAGTCACTAAGTACCACTATCTGGGCCAGGTTAAATCATTTAAAGAAATCATATTGTTGTAGATGAAGATCCGGTCATACGAGACCAACATATGAGGTCCTATCTGCTCACTTTTACAGCAACTGCTGTGTTTTTATACAGCTCATAAATTCCCCTCTCACCATATCTTTTTACAAATCAAGGAGTTGCTCTTGACAGTTCCTGGCATGAAACGTGCTGATACCACATCAAATCCCGATTTTTTGGCGCGATACGAGTTAAAATTGACGATGTACATATATTTATGTACAATAGAAAGAGCGGTAAATGAAACGAAGGGAGTTATTGAAATTGTTGAAGCGATTCGGCTGGTATTTTCTGCGCGAGGGAGCGAGACACCAGATATGGACCAACGGTGAACTCCATCAGTCCATTCCGAGGCATCGTGAGATTAGCGAATCTCTGGCAAAACACACCTTAAGAATAGCGCACAATAATCAGGGGGGAGAGAAATAATATGTTCGTTTCGGGTCGAATTTGGAAAGAAGGTAAGTTCTGGCTTATTGAGGTGTCCACGATAAATGTGATGACACAGGGTCGAAGCAAAAAGGAGGCCTACCACATGATGCGAGACGCCGTTGAACTCCTAATAAATCGCAAGGGGGTCAAGGTGGAGATTTTTCAGATATCCAATGGCGGTTTTACGCTACATATCAACGATGACGCCGTTATGGTTTCGTTGATTTTAAAGGGGCAGAGAGCAAAGCACGGCCTTACTCTCGCAAATATGGCTAAGCGCCTGGGATCAACTTCAAAAAATGCTTACGCCCAGTATGAGCAGGGGAGGAGCATCCCTAGTTTGCACAAGCTCCAGCAGCTCTTAAGCCTTATGGATCCGAAGGCGATTATATCCCTAAATCTCATCGATGAACCGGTCGGACATGTTGCATAATGTAAATCCCTAATATCAGGATATCCGGGACAAAACACTGTTTCTACCGATCGGTCCCGGATGACCGGATAACCTTAAACACCTAAATATCTTACAAAAATCCCAACCCGTATACCCCGGTACACGGATATTTCAATTTCACTACAATTCGACATACCGCTCTACCGATAATGCAGGTACGGGACAGTTGATGTTGTCCTGTAAGGGGAGGCCTTAAGAGAAAGGAAAGGTAATATGGCTAAAGTAACAGGTAAAACGATTGAACGTGACCCACTAATCGAAAAACTGGCTGATTATCAAAATCAGCAAAAGGCATCCAAGGCAGAACGTTCAGATGAGCCTATTATGGGTGAAGAGGTCCCGAAAACCTTATCAACTGTAAAATTAAAACACGATCGCCTTGAGACATATCGTGACAGGTACGACGATGATAATACAACCGTCACGTACGATCCAGAAACCGACACCGTCCAGATTACTACAGTTCTTACAGGACACGAGGCCCCAGAGTGGGTTCGCGATGAGTTTGGAACCTGCACGCCTGAGGGCACCGTCGAGATTTATACGGGACACGAGGCACCAGATCCGTTACCGCCGAATGCAGATAAAGCTGAGCCAACCACCACTGAACCTGGGGATGCTTATGAAGAGCGTCCTGAAGCGGAGATCGTATTTCAACGCGATCAAGTGATTCGTGCCAGAACAAGATCGCCGCAAGATCATCCCCTCACATCACCTATCAATAAATATAATAACGTTAGAGAAGCGCGCGGACAATACGATCGAAACGTAAAGGAAGCCCGTCAAAGCAGATGGGAAAAGATCAAGCAGGCACGCGCGGAGTATAAAACCAGAATGCGCGAAATTCGCCAACTCAGAGGTAAAGAGGGAGTTCAGGCGATCAGGGAATGCAAAAGGAGGTATCGAGAAGCCACCCAACGCATCCAAGGTGAGTACAGGGATGATATCGCCGGTATAAGGGTAGCATATAGAGAAAGCGTCACCGTTTAATCCAAACAGGACGGCATTGTGCGTGGATAATAACTTTAGAGAAAATATAAAAAGGAGGTTTTATATGAAGAGATTTTTAATGATTTCATTGTTTGTGGCTATACTAATCCCCACGGCTCTCCATGCTAGGTTCGAAGGGGAAAGCACCCTATACTTCAGCAGTGGTAACCTGCTTGGACATCTACACAAGGGGGTGGACACTCATCATGAAGAACTCTGTTATCTTGATATTCGAAGCGTTCACGATTTGGAAACCGCAGTTTGTGGCAGAAAGGATGCCGTGCTCGTTCAAAAACTGTGGAGAAACAAAGACTGTGGCGGCAACTGCGCTATTGTGTTTCCCGTATCTTGGGCAAACAGGGGAGAACATCTAGGAAAATGTAATGTAGAAATTGGCGCGCTCTGCGCTTCCGATATTCCTGAAGAATGGGTGCCAAAGCTAAACGACCTACTCTGGGAATCAAGGTTTGAGGATTGGGATCCGGCTTCTTGGTAACGCGTTAATAAACCCAAACAAGATAGTCCTGTCTGTGGATAACAATATGAAAGAATGAAAGGAAGGACAAAATGGTAACAAGAGCAGTGGATAGAGATGTGAAATCGGGTGCATGCCCCCCGCACGAACTCCAATGGGTGCGTGAGAACTTCGGAACATCACAAGAAGTGAATTATCCTGGGGATTGTCTGCAGTCATTTGGCTATGATCAATCGACGATCTTAGCCCTATTTAACTACCGCTTTAATCCACACCGTTCATACTTAAATATACGAACGACAGAAATTCCTCTAGTAGTTATGAAAAGAATAATCGAAGAGCTGGATTTAAACGCAAGCGATTTCAAATGCGTGGCCGAATTTTGCCCGGGCATGTCAATGGAGTCATACTATTCCTCCTCAAAGAGTGGCCGGTCTGCAAATGGTAAATACTATTTTCTCTTCCCCATAAGAGGTTCACATGAAATTATTAAACAACGGATACAAAAGCTTGAAGCTCTGGATGCTGATATAATTGGTGGCGAAGCAATGAAAAGAGAGCTCTTGGAAATATTTAAAGAAGCAATTGGCAAATTGGATGGAACAGAACATCGGTGTGTAAGGGGGGCGACAAAAACAACAATAGAAGATATTCATCGTGGACTGATGGAGGAAGCAGAACAGCCTTGGAAGTCATTTTGGCTGGATTGAACAAGTGAAGAAAGGAAGGATAACATGGTAACAAGAACAGTTGATAGAGAATCACAAATTAAATTGGCTACAGCTTTAATCAAAAGGCTGGATGAAGCCGAAAAGGAACTGTGGGGTGCGGAGTTCCGAATCGATTCGAATTTTGAGACTCGTATAAGAGAAATTGAATTCGGCGCACTGCCCATTGAGGAAAAGACAGAGGCCATCGAGAAGCTCTGTGATGAATATCGAGTCTGCATGGATCAATTACGTAGCGGAAGCGAGTTCTCCAAAAGAGTGGAGGAGCTTAAGCAATTCGCTCTAGAAATCAGATCCACACATGCGGGCCTAGCAAGACAGTTCAAAAAACCTGCCAGGAAATCCAGACCCCTTCGACAGACTGGAATAGCCTGGGAGCGGAGGGAATTGGAAATGGAAATAGAGGACGCCAAGGGTTATCGCATGCTTGATATTGAGGATGCCAGAGATGAACTCAAAGATGCGATGAGAAAAATTCGCCGAAGAGGCCTGGCGGGCACAGAAAGAAGTATGGCTATCAAGGACAGTAAAGCGGAATATCGAAGGGCCATCGAGAGGATCGAGGTCGAATATCAGGAAGCTGTATCCGCCGCGAGGGCTGAGTATAGGGAGCGGGTTTCCAAGTAGACAAAATGAATACTATTCAAGCTATCTTTTTTAAGTCTGAGCCAACTTCACCTCACACAACTTATAGAGAGCCTCTAATATAGGGGCATATGGTTCGATAGTTTCTCGATGCTCGTATACGAACGTCTTGCTTCCACCCTCTTCAACTATCGCAATCCTTTCGGGGCCAGGTTGGGCTGTATTCGTATCCGTCAAGAAGAGCTTCGCCGTTTTGGTAAATCCGCCCATTCCATCATATGTAAGTTCAACGCCGTAGGATCCGTCATGTGTTTTTTCGAACTTGAACATCCCCATGACCTGCTGAGGGCTTGCATCATGAATGATCCGCACCACTTCTTTGAGCTTCGAAAGCAGGAGGTCCCTGTCGTCGTGAGTGACGAAGAAGGAGCATGGATTAAGCACATCCAGCGGGCTCACCCTTTCCTCAGGGGAGCAATCAACTCTACGCTCCGCGGTAGCTGTCGTATTCGCCCTCGTCGTATACGTCCTTTTTTCAGCTACGCCATCGCAATTCGAATCGTAGAGCACACCTCCAGTTGGCGTGCTGAAAACGCATGAACCATCGCTCAACAGCCTGAATATCTCCTGTACCATCTTCAAATCCCCTATTTATGCCTTCAGCGTTTATCCCCTTGAGGGGTTTGGAATGTAATGATTCTGAATCATTTAGCAACCCCATGGATATAGAATAAGTTCACGAAGACAACTTTGTTTTGGTTGAAAGGATTTGAGAAAATTACAATAAATTCAACTGGTTAGAAGGTTCTGAGGCGTCGTCGCGGCGGTAATCTTCATGTCTTTCTCTTACGAGAATATTTCACTGCGCAATCAATATCATTTACGTCCATCCCAAGCTTTTTCATTTTATCTCGAATCCTCTTAAGGTAATCGCCCTCCATAATCTCTTCAACTAAGAATTTCGTTTTTGCAGGAACCTTCCTGTGGGGATAATATTTTTCAATAATTCGAAAAACATCTTCAGCTTTTTGCAAATCGAGAAAAGCGATCAAAAACTCCGTATCATCCTTATCCAATGTATCAAACCGCGCGGAAATACATTTCATCGCAAGCATATAATCGGCCGATGGAGCCCATACTCGAAGATTCGACATGTTGAACAGCTCTTCACGCGGTGGATCTGTATGAAAAAATCCCTTTACGGCATCGTTCAACCAATTTTCATCAAGACCATACTTTTTGGCGACCGCAAGGCTCGCCTTTCTGATCTCCTTTGTCGGCTCAAATATTGCGTCGATATCCTTTGTGGCCGGTCTAGCGTGGTAAACCAAGCACATCACCGCCCCACCACAGATGCCTATTTCTCCAATGGCATCTTTCTTCGCAAGCTCGTCGTTCAACGCCTTCAACAGTTTTTTTATAAGAGATACACTGAGCATATTCATCTCCTTGATAGGAAGTTCTCCAATACGAAGATATTCCTCTTTCTAAAATGAATCGGGCTTTCTACTATGGAGAGCGCTTTGAGGCTCTCCGTTTCTGAAACGAACCATGGTTCACAAAGTGCATCTGTACTCCGACACCATCGTGGTATTTTAAGATTCAACTCTTCACAGAGAGTTTCTACAGTCGATGCCATCAGCGCCAACAGCTTTGGATCTAAATTTTGTATCGGAGTTGTTTTGATATATAAAAGATCTCGCTCTCTTCTAAACGCGTCTACAAAATTGAAGAGCCATATTTTCCAATAATCAATGCCATCCTCCAGTATCCGCTCTGAGATTATGAAGAGGGAATCGACCGGCTGCTCAAAAATTTGGTCCAGGGACCTTTTCAATATATCGGGTGGATAACCTAGAGCTTTCAATATGCTTCTTAGGGTAGAGAGTTTTGGATCATGTTTTCCTGATTCAATCAGTTGAATCGTTCTAAATGACAGGTTCGCCATGACGGCAAATACGCGCTGTGATAGACCTCTTTTACGACGTCTATTTACCAATAAATTCATACTATTATTATATACTGACATACTATAATATGTCAATATAAAAGATCAAACAACCATCAACGAACCTTCCAGGTTTGCTTGGTCCACTCGTTTAAAGAAGATTCAACTGGTTAGAAGGCTCGGGGGCGTCATCGCGGCGATCCCTGGATGGGACGAGCCTGCCATCACTCTTCATGCGCTGGCCGCATCTGGCGCACCACCTCGATCCATCGAGGCGTTTCTCTATCCTTACGGATTTGCAGCGTGGACAGCGTTTCTTGGGCTTTTGCTTAATAGGTGCCATCGGAATGAGATTCTTAATTCATATCGCTTGCGCTTCGCAACGATAAAATTAGATCGCCGGCAAATACAAGGAGAACCAATAATCCACTTAGAAATAAAAAATTAAATAACCGATGATAAGGTTCTTCCATCAACATTATCTAACCTAATATCGTGCTCTGCCAATGCTCCGTTCACACCCACTGCACGTCTGAAAATTTTAAACACATCTTTATATTCCGCAATTAAAGCATTGATCTTACCGATGCGGTTTTGCATATCTCGTCTATTATGGAAGAAGCTAGATCCCATACTCCTCCTTGCCTTACGTCCGAGAAAAAAGCGAAGCGTCATCGGAAGCGCCCAGACAGCGCCTGTAACCACCATACATGCAGCAGCTGCTACAAGTAGCGGCACACCTCCCGGCATTGCATCTCTAAGGACAATTTTTCCGAAGTATGCGATATTGCTAAGAAGGAATAGTATGGCAGGCCCGTGTTCGATTTTTTTATTGGTGTTAACAAAGTTCATAGTTTCAGAAAAACTACGCATCCTATCTCGTGAAGCACCAGCTTGCTCCGCCAACCGAAGGGCTAAGTTAGCAACGGCTCTCTCCTCTATAATGTCCGTCCGTGCCAAGACCTCAAGTTTATGAGCGCGAAGCGCTGGATGAACTAAGTCCTCGCCATCCCTCCAAGCAGGCACGCCCGCCCTTCCTAAATAAACGCTATCGGAAAGTTCATGTATGCGATCTGAAAGTGAGTATCCCATTGTATCTTTAAAACCTGCCAAAATCCTATGTCGTACAGTATGATCGTTCTGAGGAATACCGACATCTGGTGATATTCCTGCCAGGGCTGATTTCGAAAACAGTGCAAAGTTACCACCTAATCCCAATGCATCGAACGAGGGAGCATGGGAGATTATGTCCGTACTGACCACGAGCGCATCCTTAGTCGTAATGTCATATGCACAACCTAAGCAGTTTCCGAGCGGGGCCATAGGAGCCATCGAACCCATAAAGGCTGGAGAGCATTGACTCGCCACAAGAAGGGGGAGTGAATGTGAGGCCATAAATACATCCTTTCCTTGCAGAGAATATCTGCTCTTAATTGAAACTTAGTTGCGTTCAAGATATTGTCGTCATAAAAGCTAAATAGTTACATCGTTTTTAAAAAAAATGTATACTGAGGTACACAGCAATTGATCTTTGGCGATCGCTGATAAGCGTAGAACACTCAATAAAAACAGCTCATTGGGTATTGGACACATATTTATGAATATTACTCCATTCGAAACAGTTAAAAGATACCGCTGGATCGCACTCTGCATCGCGATAATAGCAATCACGCGACTACCAACACTGCTTGAGCCTATCCTCAATATCGACGAGGCCGATTTTGCGGTTCAGACGGCGATATGGATGGATGGCGGCAAGCCGTATATCGACTTCGTGGAAAAGAAGCCTCCGTTGATCCACATGGCTTACGCGCTCGCATTTGAGACGGGTGGCGTCTGGAACATGCAGGCCGTTCATATTCTCTTCACTCTGATCGTAATCGCCACAGGGTTGATACTCATGCTGGCGGCCGAAAGATTTGGAGGAGCCAAGGCAAGATTGCCGGCACTCCTCCTCTTTACAGCCTATCAATCCGGTTATGATTTAAACGATTTTCTCGCTGCAAACACAGAGACGCTTATGAACCTCTTCTGTGCCGCGTCCATTTATTTCGCGGCAGATGGGCTCAATAAGCGAAAAGGGATTTCTGGTTGGTTCGCGGCTGGCG
>CAYWIG010000002.1:0-18133 GCA_964458295.1 uncultured Myxococcales bacterium | reverse complement strand
CACTCGCAAAGCCGGTCGCTGTTGCGATCCTACCTGCGATTGCAATCGGCATCATCGCGGTTCGACCAAAGATCGATACCTACAGGACCATCTTCAAAAACTTCATCACCTTGGCTGCTGGCTTTGCCATTCCACTCGCCTTATGCGTAGCGTATCTATTCGGCATCGGTGCGTTGGACGATGCGATACGATGGGTATGGTTAGAAAATGTGAGCTATGCGACGTCGATACAGTCACTTTCCGATACTATGGCGATGGGGGCGACGAGGATCGGAATCTACATCGCGGTATCACTGCCTCTGTGGATTCTCGCGGCAGGACACGTCGCAAAATTCATTCGTCGGGGCGATCTCCCCGCTGGTGAAGCCGTGCTTTTCACGTGGGTCCTCCTATCATTCGTGACCGTCTCGCTCGGGGGAAGATTCTTCCCGCATTATTTTCTCCAATTCCTACCACCGCTGACGATACTCGCAGCACTCGGATATACGTCCTGGTTTACTCCACTTCTCAAAAAGTACAGGCAGGCGCTTATACCCGTGATATGCATCGTGCTCGTAGCCCCTATCATCGCATTTCTCGGTCTACATATCATTGAAGTTGAAAACTTACAGAATAAATTTGCTGTTGAACGAACGATAGGATCATTCTTATCGAAAACGACGCCACCTGATGCCAAAATCTTCGTCTGGGGTCACAATTCCGACGTCTATTTCTACGCGAAGAGGCTTCCCGCCTCCCGTTTTACATACTGCTCATATTTGACGAACGCCCATGAGGGATTCGAGGAGACAAACATCATAGAGAACATCGACGAGGGCTCCTGGCAGATGTTGATGGATGATCTAACTGATAGGCCACCAGAGCTCATCGTCGACATGTCAGGAACAGGTATCAGGGGATATGACGCATATCCTATAGGTAGGTTTAAAAATCTAAGGTCCTTCATGCAGCCAAACTATCTTACATCCGCAGACATCCAAGGAGCTAGAGTCTGGAGAAAGAATTAAACTGCAGAGCCTTTTAGCGACACAATACACGGAATGTATCCCCATCGCCGCAGCGACTCTTGGAGGTGGTTGAAGTGCCGCGGAGCGAAGGGGATAGGGATCATTCCATGTTGAAGTTTTCGGATAAAAAAACCCCGCCTGGATGGCGGGGCTTTTGTAACGTCTGTTTCAACTATTTCTTGTTGAGTCTTTTCCTCTTCACATAGGCCCACAGTTTCTTCGTCATCATACTCGGAGCGATCGCCGTTCCACCGAACACCTTCTCTACTGAATCTTTGCATCCCTTAAAGTTGATCGTGTAACCGCCGAATGCCTTTTTGGAGCCCTTTTTCTTTTTCTTCTTAACTTTCTTTTTCTTCTTAGCTTTCTTCTTTTTCTTTACTACTTTTTTCTTTTTCTTCTTAACTTTCTTTTTCTTCTTTACGACTTTCTTTTTCTTCTTCTTCGCTACTTTTTTCTTTTTCTTCTTTACGACTTTCTTTTTCTTCTTAGCTGGTTTTCTCTTCTTCACTGCCTTTTTCTTTTTCTTCTTCACGACCCGTTTTTTCTTCTTGGCCGTTTTCTTTTTCGTCCTGCGTTTTTTCTTCACCATAATTCCCCTCCTAAATTCTGGGCGCCATTCTTAGACCATAAGAATTTCTGCGCCGGAGTTAACAGCTTTTCAACTATTATGTTGTTTTTTATAGCAAATTTAGCAACAAAAAAAAATAAAAAAACGCCCTCCTAATTTAGGGGGCGTTTTTGAAAAATCACACCAAAAATGACGTTTTTTACGAGCTAAACGACAGTCAACCAGCGCTTATAATGCTCATCATTACCGCGCACTGCGTCGAAATAGGCCTTTTGTAGACGCTGCGTTATTGGACCGGGTTTTCCAGCTCCTACAGGTCTATTATCCACCTCCCGCACAGGAGTTACCTCTGCTGCCGTACCGGTCAGAAAAACCTCATCCGCCAAATAGACATAATCACGCGTAAACTTCTCTTCACGAACATCAAGATTCATGTCGCGTGCGAGCTGAATGACGCTATCCCTCGTGATTCCGGGCAATATTGGTGAACTTGTAGGAGGTGTACGGATGATACCATCCTTTATGGTAAAGATGTTTTCACCTGTACATTCAGCGACGAATCCCCTCGTATCGAGCATTATAGCCTCGTCGTAGCCATCCTTGATAGCTTCACGCTTCGCCAATATCGACGTCACGTATTGACCACATATCTTACCCTGAACCATTCCAACGTTAACGTGGTGACGATTGAATGTGGAAATCTTCACACGAACACCTCTCTCGAGGGCGCCCTCGCCGAGATACGTTCCCCATTCACGAGCGATGATTGCAGCACGCGTCGGATTGACCGCCGAAAGACCGAATGAACCTATGTCGCTATATATTATAGGACGCAGGTAGCATTCCTCAAAACCGTTTATCTGAACCGCCTTCACGTGCGCATCGATGATCTGCTGCTCAGTAAAGGGAACTTCCATGGAGAGGATCTTCGTACCATCGAATAGCCTACGTATATGCCTTTTTAGACGAAAGATCGCCGATCCACCGTTCGTCAGTTTATAACATCTGATTCCTTCAAACGCACCGAAGCCATAATGCAGCGTCTGAGTCATAACCGAAATTTTTGCATCATCCAGATCTACGAACTCGCCATCCATCCAGACTTTCTTTCCCTCGCCACCCATAGTACCTCCCGTCGATTTAAATACCATCATGTTCAGTACGAAGCCAGGGCGCTACTTAGTCCAATAAACAATGCGAAGCAACTGTAAAAAAGGCTACCCGATTCGGATAGCCTTAGATTGTTGATAAATCCCAATTCATATCTTCCCGTCATCCCCGAGTGCCTTAGTCGGGGATCCAGCATCAGCAAGACTAGATTCCCGCCTACACCACGCGGGAATGACACCTATTCAGCAGTCTTAAGGCTACCGGAGTTCGGTAGCCTTAATAAACATAATTAATTCAGCGTGATATCTATCGAGATACTTCCAATTCACGAATAACGGCACCGATCACGGAACCTCCGATATTGAGGGGACTTGAACCAAAATCGCCAGAAATCACACCCCATCTCTTGCAGACTTTTTTGATTGCAGCTTCAGCCTTTCGCCTATCCATTATTCTCACCAACTTCGAGTTAGGGGATATCCCTCCAACCCACTTCATCGTCTCAAAAAGAACCTGCTGCACCTCAGCATACTCACCCTTCTGAAAACTTCCCATATGAAAATATGCTACAGGATATGGTTTTTCGGAGTTTCTCTTATCGAAGACCTTTTTAAACTTTTTCAACTTCACAAGCAGATCCTGCTTAGTATATTTTACCATAATAGCAAGCGTGCCGAGCACCGTCCTTCCCATGCATTCACCCTTTTTAAGTCCTACGCAGGATGGAATATCCATCTCAGTTTGGAACTTCGCTACGGCCGCCTTAAGTTGATCGTCATACTTACCGTCTATCTTTAGGGGCTGCATCTTTCCCGCTTTAATTTCATTCTCAAAGAAGACGTTGAACGCGATCTTCGAGTACGCAACTATCCTCTTGAAGTGCCTTGGACGGATCTTACCCGGGGTCTCCTTTTTACCGTATAGGAGAGCGCTGCCGCTCATTATCTCGGACATCATCGGATCGTTCCTTATGACGCTAGCAACACCTTCACCCGTGAAGAGTTTTTGAATATCACAGGTGCTCAGTGTGGTTGGTAGTCCGGAAAGGCCGGCCAAATTCGCATACGCCTTATGATAATCCTCCGGTCCGATCGTGCTATCATCGACTTGTCCATCGTCCTTCAGGATATGTATACCTCCGGCACATTGATTCGGTTGCCAGCAGAATCCAAGCTGCTTAAGAAGATCTATATCCTTGTCCGTAAACTTCGAAGTCATCTCCAAACAGAAACCCATCTCCAACCTCCCTATGTGTTGATTGATCCAGATAGTATCTCGGCATATTGGCCGAAAAGTTGCCCTATTTCTGCGTTAGCTAGATTTTTAGTCTAATATTTACACAAACAAACGACTTTTTATGCCAAAAAATGCTATTTTCGAGAATAACACTCAAAAATAACAAGAATATGTCACCATTTTCGTTCAAAAAAATGAAATTCGGCTGTTTTTCCAGGCCTCTAGATGGCGAGCATGGAGCGCTGATAATCCCCCATTGCCAGGAAATGCCGTTAATACAAGGTTTTTCTCCGGTTGACAATGCTGGGCATTACCAATATAAGGGGCCGCCCTTGAGGCAGAAATACCTCGTATGTTAACAATTTTCCTTGGAAGGAGGAGAAGATGTCGGACAAACCTACTATTCAATCGATGATGGAGGAAAACAGAAAGTTTGAGCCTCCAACGGAGCTCCGCGAGAAGGCCTGGATCAAGAGCTTTGATGACTACAAGAAGATGTACGATCGCTCGATCAGTGACCCGGAAGGGTTCTGGGGCGAAATAGCCGAAGAGTTCACATGGTTTAAGAAGTGGAATAAGGTTCGTGAATACGATTTCAATAACAGCATCGACATCAAGTGGTTCGATGGTGCAGAGACGAACATCACCGTCAACTGTCTCGACCGTCACGTCGAAGCTGGCAACGGCGATCGCGTGGGAATAATCTGGGAAGGAAACGATCCCAAGGACAGCCAGAAATACACCTACAAGCAGCTTCTCGATGAGACCTGTAAGTTTGCAAACGTCCTGAAGGACAAGGGTGTAAAGCGCGGTGATCGCGTAACGATCTACATGCCGATGATCGTCGAATTGCCGATCGCGATGCTCGCATGCGCACGCATCGGTGCAATTCATTCCATCGTCTTCGGTGGTTTCTCAGCTGAAGCGCTAGTCGATCGCATGACCGATTCCGAATCAACATGCGTAATCACGAGTGACGGCGCATATCGTGGAAAGAAATCGATCCCGATGAAGAAGACCGTCGACGCCGCGATGAAGAAATGTGAAGAACTCGGCAACAAGGTTACCACATGTATCGTCTACAAGCATACCGGCGAAGATATCGACATGGACGGCGGCCGTGACAGCTGGTGGACAGACGTAATGGCAAACGCCTCCACGACATGTGAACCTGAGAAGATGAACGCTGAAGATCCGCTCTTCATCCTCTACACATCAGGTTCGACTGGCAAACCAAAAGGCGTGCTTCATACGACCGGTGGTTACATGGTCTATGCAGCCACGACATTCAAGTACATCTTCGATTATCACAAAGAAGATATCTTCTGGTGCACAGCCGATATCGGTTGGGTAACAGGACATAGCTACATCGTATACGGTCCTCTCGCAACTGGCGCCACAACGGTCATGTTCGAGGGCGTACCGACATACCCGGATGCAGGAAGGTTCTGGGAAGTATGTGCAAAGCATGATGTGTCGATCTTCTACACAGCACCTACAGCTATTCGCGCGCTCATGAGAGAGGGCGAAGAGTGGACGCAGAAACATGACCTATCGAAGCTTCGCGTTTTGGGTTCCGTCGGTGAGCCGATCAACCCGGAAGCATGGATATGGTACTACAAGAACGTCGGCAACGAACACGCGCCGATCATGGATACGTGGTGGCAGACGGAGACCGGTGGAATTCTCATCACACCACTACCCGGCGCAATCGACACAAAACCAGGTTCTGCAACATTCCCATTCTTCGGCGTGAAGCCGAAGGTAATTCGCGAAAATGGAACGCAGTGCTCAGCAAACGAGGGTGGATACCTCATCATCGAAGAGCCATGGCCAGGAATCATGCGCACCGTGTACAACCATCACGAGCGTTTCAAAGAGACCTACTTCTCGATGTTCAAGGGCGTCTATTTCACAGGCGACAGCGCACGGGTGGATGATGATGGTTACTTCTGGCTCATGGGTCGTGTCGATGATGTCATAAACGTTTCAGGTCACAGGATTGGAACGGCTGAAGTTGAATCAGCGCTCGTTTCTAATCCTCTGGTTGCCGAAGCTGCAGTGGTAGGATTTCCACACGACATCAAGGGTCAAGGTCTATACGCTTACGTAACGCTCAAGAGCGGCAACGAACCTTCAGATGACGTTAAGAAGACACTCGTCACCCACGTCCGCAAGGAGATCGGACCGATCGCAACACCAGATAAGCTTCATTTCACGAATGCACTTCCGAAGACGCGCTCAGGCAAGATCATGCGCAGAATTCTTCGCAAGATCGCAGAGGGTGATGTCAGCAACTTGGGTGATACATCTACGCTCGCAGATCCGAATGTTGTAAACAGGCTTATCGAGGAAAGACAGTAATCAGCGATAAGCTGTAAGCTGTAAGGATTAAGCATTAAGCAAAAGGCCTCCCGCTTGGGAGGCCTTTTTTTATCAAAATCATTCCAATTATCATCAATCTTCAGTGGGCTTAGGACTCATCATTGTATATACACCCTCTTCATTTTTAACACACATATCTACCTCGCGACCGCCAATGACTATATGATCTTTATCACCTTCAAACATCGGCTCCACCATCGCTGACAAATAGATCTTCATTGGCTGGCACAGCTCTCCCTCGTCACTTTCCGGAAGCCTTCCATCCCGGAAATCCGTTCCTCCATGAATTGCAAAGCCCGAAATTCTGCGACCACCTAGGCTCTCGCCAACTTTATAAGTTTTTTTCCCGACGCTTAATTCGTTCACATCATCAATACCTACATACTTATCGCCCTGATTGAGCTTACTGTTACCATCGGCGAAAATGCCGCTCACTGCAAAACAGTGATGAACCACCGCTTTTAGCTCCACCTCTTCTTTTTTTCCATCTCCATTTAGATCGATCTGAATAGTTCCGTTATTCAAAGAGTGTTCCACCGGCCCAATAAATCCACCTGCATGCATATCGCCTCCTTTGCCCCCAAGTTTACCTATCAAGCTATATCCAATTTTCGGCATACTTGACGTCCGAGTTGTTCGGATCGCCCTAAAAATGTACGCCGCAGAGTACGGAGGCTTTAAAATTCTAACAACAACCAATACATAGGGAATGTCGGCGGTTCTAAGAACATTCAGATGAAAACAACTTATAATACTACGATAAGCATATGTAATTATGTTTACATGAATGACCATGCATCAAGCAAAAGGCCTCCCGATTGGGAGGCCTTTTTTTATTAGAAATTTAGCAGTCATTCCCGCGAAGGCGGGAATCCAGCAGGGAATAAACCTGGCATTCTATCTGGATCCCGGCTCTTACGGCCGGGATGACATTCCAATTTCGAAAGAACTTGATAATCAATACTGATCCGTCGAGGTGATGCCGCTTACATCCATATAGTCAAAATTGAAGATCGTATCTGGATTTTCCTCAGCAGTCTCCATCAGAAACCAAACATGATCAAAGCCTGAAAAGTCTGTAGGAAAAGTGCCCTCTGTATCACCGTCTATCGTGGAAAAATTCGAACCATCTGTTGAATATTCAGCGTAGAATGTGCTGCCATCAAATCTCATTCTAACATAAAATGTATCATATGAATCGCAATCCTGATCAGCCCAAGCCTCACTCTCATCCCCTTCGTTGTACATAACAGTACAGGATAAGGATCCTCCTTCTGATTCACCAATCCATGTGGCATCCTTACCTGGATCCTCTATGGTCAAGGGGTTTCCCTTTATTAATCCGAAGATGGCGGTATCCGTCTCATCTGCGGAGCCTCTACTTTGAAGCCCCATAAACTTCACTGTGAAGCTAAAACCGTCTGCGCTCGGAGTAGCCTCTTTGTAAACGATCGCCATACCTTCAGTCTCTTTTCCTTCGCTGGAATATACAAGAGCACTCTCAGAGGCATTAAAAGTAAGTATACCTGTGGATGTATTCAAAAGGGCATCCCATGTTGACCACGCAGCGGCTTCTCCCTCGATAGTTGGAACAACCGACCAACACGATTGGCTGTCTGCATTAAAATCGTCACCAACTGCACAGCTGTTGGTGAAATCATACGCTATGGCCTCAGAGAGTGCGGTGCCATTTGAATCGGTGACATTTGTTGTAACCGTAAGCACACAACTCAAAAGTTGATACATATATGCATCCGTAACTGAAACCGTATATGTGTTTTCAGCCGACTCAGAAGCTGCGACTGAAACTGTGGGCTGCGACTTAGAACTTCCCGATGGCAACGTGCAAGTAAATGTCACATTGCCCTCTGTGGTCAAGGAGGTCTCATCCATCTCTGTAGAGAACGTCAGATCGAACGAAGTCGGGTTGATACCTGTCGTCGTGGTCGTAAGATCGTTTTCGCTCGCATCGACGGCCGATGTGATCGACGCGCTGGAGGAACCACTTCCCGCCGTAAAGGTCGCCTGATACCCTTCGAAGGATGTTCCGTTTGCATACTTTATGCCAGTAGTAAGGCAGATGCTATAGCTAGATCCACTCTCGAGATCGTAGACAGGATCTAAAATACAATATTCCGAAAAGTGACAGGCGATCGTGGCATCGAGCGCATTTGTGCTATCGCATACCGATGTCAATGTTCCCTTAACTGAATTCGATGTATTCACCGTGCTGTTATCCACGATAAAGAATGTCGAAGCAGTTACCGTAGATTGATTTACGGCTTGAGAGAAATTGTACATGAATGAGCTGTCGACAGCCACGTCGGTTGCGCCATCGAGGCCGATGATCGATACTGGTAGATTGTCGGGCGTAGTTGAAGTTACCTTGCTGCATCCCGACACAAACATCGTAAGAATTGCGATCCCACACACTATAAATGTAGAAATTCTTCCCATAATTCCCCCCTCTTTTGTTTTGTACAGTCGCGAATTATATCAACCATCTTGTGCTTAGTCCAGAAATCTCCAATAAAGTTGGATATTATTCAAAAAACACAAATAATTATAAGAGATTGCTATACGCTTCCCTTTTAGTGCTGGTCTTAAAAATTAGAATTTTATATAATACTTGGTCACGCAAATGGATAATGGGGGATTTTATGAAGCTAAAATTATGGATGCTTTTAATTGTTACCATGTTTGCATTTGTAGCCTGTGGTGGCGGAGGTGCCGATCCTGAGGACGATGATGTTACAGCAACGGCTAAGATCGTACGTCTCGATGAAACTGAGCTCGATTTTACAGCCACACCTATTCCTCTTCGCATTTCGATCAAGGTTACATTTTCGGCGGAAGTAGATCCCGAAACCGTGGAATCCAATGCATCACTTGCGGATACAGATGGTAATGAGGTTGCTGGCACCTTCTCCTGGAACGATGATAATACGATCGTCACCTACACCCCATCTCAAAGCCTCGATTACAATACGACATACGAGGTTACTATAGGTGAGGTTCTCACGTCCTTGAATTTAATAAAGAATATAATAACGCTCGACGACAACACGTTTACCACGATGATTGAAGGCGATGTAAATGGTGACGGGTATACGGATATCCTGGTGGGCGCAGCCCGAGTAGATAACGGGGGAACGAGAAAGGGGCAGGCGTATCTATTTTTTGGATCTGCCGACATATCCGGCGATCTGACGGGCAATTCCACCGATGCCGATCTGACGATTTCTGGAGAAAATGACAACGATCTTCTCGGCAGCTCTGTATCACTCAAAGGCGACGTCAACGGTGACGGCTATGCAGACATCTTAGTTGGGGCACGCGGCGTCAATGCCGATGGAAGCGCCAAGGGGCAGGCATATCTTTACTTCGGTGCCTCCGACATAACCGGCAATAAAACGGGGAACACTACCGATGCCAATTTGGTTATTACCGGCGCAAGCGATAACGATGCCCTCGGCGATACCAACGCCGCATCAATTGGAGGAGACGTCAACGGTGACGGCTATGCCGATATTCTCATTGGCGCTTCCAACTCAGGTGCTGCTGGAACGAATAGAGGACAAGCGTATCTATTTTTTGGCGCCTCCGATATATCGGGCGAAAAAACTGCAAACGCAACCGACGCAAACGTAGTCATCTCAGGAGGGAGCAACGGCGACTTTCTCGGCATGGCCGCATCCCTCGGAGGTGATGTCAATGGCGATGGTTATGATGACATTTTAGTCGGATCACAGGCTGCAGCAACTAATATGGGACAGACGTGGTTGTTTCTCGGAGCTGCCGACATATCGGGTGAGAAGGTCGGGAATACGACTGATGCAGCACTCATCATAACCGGTGCAAGTGCGGCTAACATGCTTGGCGTATCCTTATCTCTCGGAGGGGATGTGAATGGTGATGGTTATGACGACATACTCGTAGGCGCATTGAACGCAGGATCAACTTCAAACGGACAGGCATTTCTATTCTTCGGCTCAGCCGATATATCTGGTGAAAAGGAAGGCAGCACGACCGACGCTGACCTTGTTATCTCTGGGGCGAATAATAATGACATCCTCGGCGTATCTGTATCGCTCGGAGGCGACGTCAACGGTGACGGCTATGACGACATCATCGCAGGAGCAGTTGGTGCAAGTATAGGAGGGGTCGATAACGGGCAAGCATATCTTTTCCTAGGTTCCTCCGACATATCAGGAGAAAAAACTGGAAACACAACTGATGCTGATCTCGTAATCACCGGAGTGGATGATCATTCTTGGCTCGGCGATTCCTCATCACTAGGGGGCGATGTGAATGGCGATGGATACGATGATATTCTCGTTGGTGCAGCATTGACTGATGCGTTGTGGACGGACAGGAGGGGTGGGGCCTTCCTCTTCATGGGCTCATCCGATATATCCGGTGAGAAAACCGCAAATACTACGGATGCAACGCTCGTCATCACCGGTGAAAACGTCGATGATCGACTGGGTGATTCGCTATCGCTTTAAAATTAAATAAATGTGATTATTTGACCTTGAGCTTCGTTCCAGGTCTGACTTTGGAAGGATCCTTCAGCTTGTTCAGCTTCTGAAGCTGAGCTATTGAAATTTTGTGTTTTCTTGCGATACTCCACAGCGTATCGCCCGACTTCACTTTATATGTAGTGGAAACTTTAGGGTTGGATTTTGAAGCTTTAGGAATTTTGCCCAACCTGACTGGCGTTCCCGGCGACACATCATCCGGAGTTACCTTCGCAATAATAGGTTTAGGGGTGGTGGAAGCGGTCTTACCCCTGACTTTTAACTTGGTGCCAGCCCTAACGCGCTTAGGATCTTTGATCTTATTCCAAGCCATAAGCTGTTTTGTCGAAATGCCATGACGATTTGCAATGCCACCCAACGTCTCTCCCGACTTCATCGTATAGGTGCTATAGCTGCCAGTGCTGGTTTTGGGCTTCACCTCAGCTGTAGCGACCGGTTCAAGCGGTGCATTCTTAACCGCGCTACCTCTGATTTTTAGCTTCGCACCAGCCCTTACGCGCTTTGCATTCTTAATCTTATTCCAAGCCATGAGCTGTTTAGTCGAAACGCCGTGGCGATTCGCAACGCCGCCCAGCGTCTCTCCGGATTTCATCCTATAGGTATAGAAACGACCTGAATCGGAAGGCCTAGACTTTAAAGCCACATTTTCAGCTGTCGTCTTTTTAGGCGCAGGAGTCGACTCAACGGATGCCACCGATGTTGCTGGTACAGACTTACCTCCTATTTTCAACTTCCTTCCCGCCCTGATACGCTTAGGATTTCGAATCTTATTCCAAGCCATCAATTGCTTCAGTGATACGCCGTGACGGTTCGCCACGCCGCCTAGAGTCTCACCGCGCTTCTATTTGTATGTATAGAAACTTTTTGTGCTTGTAGATGCGACCTTAACTGGTTTACCCGAAGACTTTTTGGAAGCAACAGCGGAGGAGCTGCCGTAAATCTTCAACTTTCTTCCTGCTCTTACGCGCTTTGGGTTTCTAATTTTATTCCAACTCATCAGCTGTTTCGTTCGAACTTTATATCGCCTGGCTATGGATCCTAACGTCTCACCGCGCCTCACCTTGTGATATTTTGTTCCACCTCGACGCCTGCTGGATCTAGTGCCAACCGGTGCGATATCATCCCTCTTCATCTGTTCGTCGAGCTTTGCAAGATCGATCTCAGTCGTAGAGGTCTTCGGTGCAACATCTGAATCACCTCTCCCCTTGATCAGGAGCTCCTTTCCAGAACGTACCCTCTTCGAACGCTTGATCTTATTCCACGCCATCAGCTCCTTCGTCGTCACGCCATAGCGCGTAGCAACCTCATCTAGCGTCTCACCCTTCTTGAGGGTGTAACGAACATCGCTTCCAGGCCTTAATGCTTTGGATGGTGTGGAGGATACAGTATCAGTCAATTTAACGGGCGCCTTGGCTATCGCGCCCCTCTTGTAGATCTTGAGCTTCCTGCCAGCACGAATCGTTGAACGCTTATTCAGACCGTTCCATTTCCTGAGTTTTGAAAGTTTGACGCCGTGCTTTCTCGCAATACCACCGGCGGTTTCACCCCTTCTCACCTTGTGATAGACGGTCTTCTTGCCATATCCACCGCTCGACGCAACTCGATAGGCCTTACCCTTTCCACCCTTCACCGGAATGGTAAGAAGTTTACCCTTTCTAAGCCGCTTATAGGATTTAATGTTATTCGCTGAAGCGAGCGACTTTACGCTGACACCGTAGCGCCTTGCGATCTTGTTGAGCGTATCGCCACCCTTGACCCTGTATTGAACAATCATGATCCTCTTCTGCTTGGGGATCTTCGCAAAGCGTTTTTGAAAGCGCTCCTTCTTCCCCCTCGGCAGACGAACTTTGTATTTCTTAACAGGTGGCGTCGCACCCCTATGAAGATGAGGATTTAAATTCCTAACTTCATCAAGGGAAACTCCTGCACATTCAGCGATGACCTGAAGGTCCGTCTGAGAATTGACAACGCCATGTTCGTAGTTGAGGGGTTCCTCATAATCGACACTCTTGAAGCCGAACTTCTCCGGCATCTTCGATATGATCGCAGCCGCCATGAACTTCGGAACGTAGTCGCGCGTCTCGGCGCGAAGCGCCCTCGAGTGTCTAGCCATGTCCCAGAAATCACGTGAGCCGGATATTCTGATAGCCTTCTTTATTCTTCCTGGACCTGCATTGTAACCGACCATAGCGAGATACCAATCGCCATGATCCCTGTAGAGGTCCTTGAAGTGCTTTGCTGCAGCGCGTGTGGCCTTGTAGGGATCGCGCCTCTCGTCGGTCCAGGAATCGACCCTGAGACCATATCGGCCACCCGTCGCCCTGATGAACTGCCACAGTCCGACAGCGTGGGCGTGAGAGTATGCGTGAGGATTGAACCCGCTCTCGATCATCGAAATATATACGAGATCGAGAGGCATCCTCTCCTCCTTCAGGATCTTATGCATCATCGGTATATACCTGCCGGAGCGCCTGAGATATCGTGCGAAATGTCTCTTTCCCGGACCCTGAAAATATTTGATCCAGGCGATGACCCTGTCATTTATCTCGACAGGAATATCGAACGTTGGGAGCCTGTTTAACTGATAACGCTTGATGAATTCGCCGGAGTTCTTAACACGACCCCGCTTGCCTCCCGCGCACGAAGCGAGGGAGATTGCCAAAACAAGCACTATTAAAAACACGATATTATAACGACGCAACAAAGACATTAAGACCCCTGACCCGTAAATACGATTTTTGATTATAGCCCACCACACCCTGACTGTCAAAAAACCTTACAAATACTGGGTTTCCTGTCAATCAGCTTGTTTTCTGAGAAATGTCGGAATGTCGTATTCGTCGCTTTGATACTCCAACACGCCGATATCCCTAGACATCTCCTTGACCTCAGCCTTGAAATCCTCAGGCCTCACCGCTACCGGCTGAGCTGAGAGGGTGCTCTGTGGCGCATGCCTCGTCGCTGCTGTCGGAAATGAAGCTGGCTTCACCGAAACCTGGTGCGTCGCAGCCGATGCCTGTGTCGCTGCCGCTATCGTCTGTGCCTTGCCAGCTGAACTTGAGGTGCCAAACGAGTGTGCGCTGCTCGATGTTGTCGCAATCGACGGACGCGTGACCCTGGTGAGCGGTTTGTTGAAGCCTGTCGCAATGACCGTCACGCGGACCTCATCCTTCATCTTCTTATCGATGACCGCACCGAAGAGGATGTTCGCATCCTCATGTGCTTCCTCCTGGATGAGCTTCGATGACTCGCTGATCTCATGAAGCGTCATGCTCTCGCCACCTGTGATGTTGATCAGGATGCCGGTGGCTCCCTTTATCGATGTATCCTCTAGGAGCGGGCTGGATATAGCCTTTGTCGCTGCGTCGAGCGCGCGTCCCTCACCGCTGGATGATCCCGTGCCCATGAGCGCCATTCCCATCTCATTCATCACTGTCCTGACGTCGGCAAAATCCAAGTTGATGAGTCCATGTACGACTATCAGATCGGCTATGCCCTTCACCGCTTGATAGAGAACTTCATCAGCCTGTTTGAATGCATCGACGACGGTCATATCGTGTGAGACGACTTCCAAGAGCTTCTCGTTCGGAATCGTGATCAACGTATCGACCGAACTTCTGAGTTCCGCGATACCGCGATCGGCCTGCATGGAGCGATGCCTTCCCTCAAAGGTAAACGGCTTCGTCACGACACCTACGGTCAGAGCGCCCATGTCCTTGGCAAGTTTAGCTATTACTGGGGCTCCGCCAGTGCCGGTTCCACCGCCCATTCCTGCAGTGATGAAGACCATGTCCGCACCTTCGATATGTTCAGCGATCGCCCTCTGATCTTCAAGCGCTGCATTCTTTCCAACGTCGGGATTTGCCCCTGCACCCAGCCCCTTCGTCAGTTCACGTCCTACCTGAATTTTTGTAGGCGATAGGTTCGCACGCAAACACTGAAGATCGGTGTTCGCTGCCACGAAATCCACCCCATCGAGTCCACATTCAACCATCGTGTTTACCGCGTTACCACCACCACCACCTACGCCTATCACTTTGATCCTGGCGTTCTGTGCGTGTTTTTCCACTAATTCAAACATAAAATCCTCCCTTTAATTTCAATTCATTATATAGGTTCGTACCGTCAGAAAATCTCTCCAAGCCATTCCTTCATTCTACCCTTCACCTTCGTGTAGACGTTACGATCCTTGATCTTGAATCTCTTGTCCTCCTTTGAATGCGAACCTGCTATCACAAGACCAACGCCTGTTGAATACATAGGATTCCTAACTACATCGACCAAACCACCGATCTTCTTCGGAACTCCCTTTCTGACTGGAAGGTTGAAGATCTGCTCGGCTAGTTGATCCGCACCTTCGAGCATCGATGTTCCACCCGTTAAGACGACTCCCGCAGCTACCATGTCCTCAAAACCTGATTTCACAATCTCCTGCTGAATGAGTACGAAGATCTCCTCCATCCTGGGCTCTAGAATTTCAGCCAGGATCTGACGTGATAGAACCCTCGGTGGTCTTCCGCCAACGGATGGCACCTCTATCGTCTCGTCTTTATGTACGAGTCCAGCGGTACAACATCCATACCTCTGTTTGATCTTCTCAGCCTCATGTGCCGGCGTTCTAAGTCCTACAGCCACATCGTTCGTTAGATGGTTGCCGCCCAGCGTCAGCACCGCAGTGTGAACGATCGACCCGCCAGAGTAGATCGCAAGATCGGTGGTTCCGCCCCCGATGTCGAGAAGAGCTACGCCGAGTTCCTTCTCGTCAGCGGAGAGTACCGCCTCCGATGAAGCGAGCTGCTGCAAAACGATGTCGTTCACATTTAGTCCAGCACGGTTACAGCATTTGATGATATTTTGTGCCGATGTGACAGCACCCGTCACGATGTGCACCTTCGCCTCAAGCCTCACTCCGCTCATACCCACAGGATCCTTAACGCCGTCCTGATCATCTACGATATACTGCTGAGGTATGACGTGAATCACTTCACGATCGAGAGGGATTGAAACCGCCTGTGCAGCATCGATCACCCGTTCGACATCCATCGTGCCGACCTCCCGATCCTTGATCGCAACAATGCCATGGCTGTTTAATCCCTTGATGTGTCCACCAGCAATTCCTGCGTAGGCGCTGGTGATCTCACATCCAGCCATGAGCTCCGCCTCCTCGACCGCCTTACGTATCGAGGATACCGTGCTCTCGATGTTGACGACGACACCTTTTCGGAGGCCTTTCGAAGGATGGGTGCCGATACCTACCACATCTATTCCTTCGTTAGTCACCTCCCCCACGATGGTACATATTTTGGTGGTCCCTATATCTATTCCGACCACCAGTTCATCCCGTTTCGCCATAATACTTCCCCCTCTCTCTTTGCCCTTAAAGCCCGAGAGATCATAAGCCCTTATGAAACAGCTTATGATCCTTCGAGCTTTAGGACGAGCTATATTTTACAATCAGTCTCCCTGGTTCATTTACCATCATGTATGTGATCCGCCCTGCACGACCCCTTATCGCAGAACTCATTTTATCTATCTGCGACATCCTGTCGTCGAAGGCGGCATGTCCGAAAAGTATCTGCATCGGCCTCTTCTTCGTTATCAGTGAATATCCCTTCACATCATCGAAATTTACCTCTGAAACTTGCATCCCTTCTCCAAATTCGGACGAGTTGAATATTCGAAGGAGCTTTAACATCTCGAGAATCTTATTCTTATCATCAGCCGTAAGCTCTCGCGATTCTCCAACTTCGATTCCGGTCAACACCGGGAGATCCCTCTCATCACCGCCCTCTGGAACTTTAAAGATCTCCCCGTATCGATCGACGTAGAACAGGGACTCATCTGAAATGATAGCCTCGGGTTTATGTTCCTCAGCATATATCCAGAGTGTATCGGGTAAGCGCCTCCTCACGGCGGCCCTCCTTACCCATGGATTTTGATGAATCCTGTCATGAATCTGATTCATCGAAATCCAAAATAGATTTTCATCGCCCCTGATATCGGCCAGTTCAGCCAAGCGATCGGCGGATAGATGTCGCCAGTTTCCCTCTACGACTATCCTATCCACGGTGAAGGATGAGCCGAAGAAGACCAACCTGTATAGACCGTAGAGCGAAGCCATGCCGACGAGGACGATTGCGAGCGACAACAGTATGCGCTCCAGCTGTTTTAGCCGTTTCATCCACTGCTGCTTCCTCTTTACAGTCTGTCTGTCCCTAAAGGTATCCATCCAACTCCCGAATTCACAAAATCATATCTACACGTTAACTTTTAAAGCGGCTCCATCCAAAAGTTCCTCGCACACATCTTCGAAGGAGAGCCCCTCGCTCGATGCTGCCTGTGGAACGAGGCTCAACTCCGTCATTCCTGGAATCGTGTTGATCTCAAGAAAATATGGTTTCTCATCTTTCGCCACCATATAGTCACATCGCGCAGTACCATAGCATTCGATAGCCTTGTATACCGCTTCACTCCACGTCTGAAGTTTCCTTGCACAGGATTCGCTGATTCGTGCTGGTATTATGTATTCCGTCATTCCCTTCGTATATTTCGATTCGTAGTCGTAGAATCCACTTTTAGGAGCTATCTCGAGCGTGGGCAACGCGCGTCCGTTGAGGAGGCCAATCGTAACCTCGATACCTTTGATATACTCCTCGATGATGATTCTGCTGTCCGATTCCGATGCCTTTTCGATCGCTCCCTTTAGTTGGTCTATGCTTTCAACTATAGTCACGTTGATGGTCGAGCCCTCCCTCGACGGCTTGACTATCAACGGCCTATCCATGGAATAACCCTTTAAGAATTCATCTACACCTTGCGTCTTGAGGTTTAACTCCACCCCTCGTGGCGATGGTATGCCAAGGTCGTCGGCGATCTTGAGGCTTAGAGCTTTATCCATTCCAACGGACGATGCCAGAACTCCGCCTCCTGTATATGGGATACGAAGCATCTCGAGAAGACCTTGAATGCATCCATCCTCACCGAATTTTCCATGAAGGGCTATCACCACAGCATCCGGTTTTTTGCTTTTAAGTTCCTCCACGAGCTTGAAGCTGCACCCCACATCGATGTCGATCACGTCGTAACCTCGCAGACGAAGACCTTTGGATATAGCTGTACCCGTCTTCAAGGAGATTTCACGCTCCTTGGAGACACCTCCCATCAAGACCGCTATTTTTTTACCCTTCCATTTTCCAGCCATAAGAACCTTTCCTCAATCTCAGCCTTAACCTTGCCCTATATTTTTTACCTATCACCTATGATGAATATTGCCGGATCTAATA
>CAYWIG010000001.1:0-27865 GCA_964458295.1 uncultured Myxococcales bacterium | reverse complement strand
CAGTTAAGCGCCCTGGATATTCTATCATCGGATGGATCGAAGCCGAGTGCGCCAAGTCCCATGAGAACATTCCATGTCCCATAGAGGTAATTCACTCCCCATCTACCGAACCATCCGCCGAACTTCTCTTGTGTTTGCCATATAAAATTCAGTGCACGTTTGATTACGGGATGATTTCGGTCGTAACCCTGGGTTGAAAGGTACTCAATCATTCTACCAGTTATATCCGGAGTCGACGGATCCATACACGCCTTGTGATCGGAGAATGGGATTCGAATGACCAGCTCCTGCTTTTGATCCGTATCGAAAGCGCCCCAGCCACCATCGTAATTCTGCATCGAAAGCAGCCAGTCCAAACCGAGCTTAACCGTTTCCTTCTTCTCATCTTCGGGAATATCCAGGCGATCGATGACGCTTAGGATTTCAATCGTATCATCTACGTCTGGAAAGTAGTCATTTTCAAATTCAAACGCCCAACCGCCAGGTTTCGCCTTTCTATTTTTAATAGACCAGTCACCGCGCGTCTCCCTTATCTGCTTCCCGATCAGCCAACGTCCAGCACGGAGTAGGGCGGGATCATCTTTCGGAACACCCGCTTCCAAAAGCGACATGACCATCCAAGGCGTGTCCCAGAGTGGAGATATACAACACTGTTGATGGATCCTGTGACCATCGCTTCGTTTTACAAGCGGGTCGATTCCGATCTCACGAAGTTTTGATGGAACGGTCTTTGTGTCATCCTTGATTTCATCCGGACAGGCGGGGACATCTAAAGTCGCATAACGCTGTTGGAACATCTTTAAGGCCTCGAAGGGTTTCTTGATCTGCGGAGATTCATTGCTGTAATCCATGGCCTTGAATGCGAGCGCACAGTAAGCGAGTGCCGGATATATGTCCTCAGTCTTTGCGACATGTTCCCAAGTCCACTTTGCACACTTATTTATCGAGAGTTTACGTAGTGGCTTTAAAGGTATTTTATCAAAAATCTTTAAAGCTTTATCTGAATAGATGAAGAAGCTCTCCCAGGAGAATAGATCATGATCCGCCGGATATGTGTAGAACCTATGATCCGGTGGATGACAGAATAGCTCCTCCAGCATTATATTCTTCGGAGCTTTCTTCGTCTTCTTGACCGACATGAAGATCAGGAGCGGTACGATCGTAGCCCGCGCCCAACTAGAGAATTCGTAGATGTTAAAAGAAAACCATCGTGGGAAGTGGATAAACCAGCTAGGCATGTTTGGACATGCGCTCCAGGGTACTATGCCGAACATCGCAAGATGGATCTTCGTAAATACGCGTGCCTTTTCGATTCCGCCATGTTCGAGGATGTAATGACGTGCCTTGACCATATTCTCAGCATCCGGTGGGACGCCAGCGATTCTAAGGGCCCAGTAGCATTCTATAGTTGTCGAAAGCTCCGGCGGACCGTCATGATAGATCGCCCAGGTGCCGTTGGAGCGTTGGACATCGAGTATTCGATTCTTGATGCCTTCCAACATCTCACTATCGACCATGCCCAGATAGTGCATCAGGAGGATAAATTCGGTACCGATCGTCTCGTTGGCCTCAAGGGTGTACCACCAATATCCGTCTGAACGCTGGTGTGACATGAAAAGGGAGATCGTCTTCGCTAGCTCCTTTGAGAGCCCCGATGTATCATAATCACCTGTATTATCAGGCTTTTTTAGATCAATCACGGTCGCTGCTGCCTTACTCATCTATATGCCTCCAGTTGGTCGGACCTTAATAGTGGATAATAATGAAGAATTCTAGACTTTTTTGGGATATTTGAAAAACGAGATATGTACAGTAAGACGTATAAGATATATTATGTCTGGTATAACATGTCTATTGTCGAACCTTAAAAAATCCCCATCCATCACGCTCGCTACATTGGATATGCAGTTACGAGTGACGGATGGAGCCCCGCTATCTTTGGCCCACCTATTTTGGCAAACCGGGATGATCGACCTGGACCCCTCGCTGGCACGTCCCGCAGAAAACTCTACGGAACACTCTCCCCGTTTCCTTAAAAAAAAGGACTCTGGCCTGCAAGATTGCACCTTGGGGTGCTGGGGAACCAGCACCGGACGGAAGCCGATATTGTTGTTACGTTCGTCCGGATTGTTGTTGTTGCGATAAGCGGCACGCAGATTCTGAGGATTATTGTTGTTCCAAGAGGCGCCGCGAAGCTGGAACCCGTTTACTGTGATCGATCACCCCTTTCTAAAGACTGTATTCGACAAAATATCCCCTCTCAAACGTGCAGTCTCAGCATGCAAAGCATGCCCTATCCAAGATTGAATGGATTGATTGATATGCGCCCAACTAACATCGCCATTTTCATATTCTCGCTGAAACTTTCTCAATCGACGTTTAAATCTAATCACATTCTGACGTTTGAGACGACGCCGTTCCGGAAAGATTATCATACCAAAAAAAGGAACACCTGCCGATGTCTTATAAACGCAGCATTTATCAGAATGCAGGCGAAGACTGAGTTTTTCAACATAATCCGTGATCAGCTGTTTTAGATACCAAAGGCGATCCTTATCGTTATCGAAAATCACAAAATCATCCATGTATCGAAGATAATGGGAACAGACAAGATCCTGCTTAATGAAGTGATCCAGTCCGTTGAGATAGATGTTCGCAAAAAACTGTGACGTCAAATTCCCTATAGGAATCCCTCTGTCCGCAACTTCCGGTCCATCGTGAAATTCGAGTATCCGACCCATAAGCCAAAGCGTATCGTCACACGCAATCTTTCTTTTGATCAAAGAAATAAGAATCTGACGATCTATGCTCGGAAAGTATTTCTGAATATCGCACTTCAGTGCATAACTACACCGACGAGAAAAACTCTGAAAGCGGTCCAGAGCCGCATGCGTCCCCTTCCCTTTTCTCGTGGCATACGAATCGTAGATGAAAGTCGGATCGAAGATCGGCTCTAGCACGTTGTGCAATGCGTGATGAACAACACGATCTCTATATGGTGCTGCGCTGATCACGCGCTGCTTTGGCTCATATATTGTAAAGTGATGATATTTTCCCGGTTTATATTTCTTTGTGGCCAATTCTTCATGTAGACGCCACAATTCATTTTCGAGGTAGTAATTGAAGTGTGCCGTAGGTGTTTTATATCGCTTTCCACGCTGGGCAAGGCGCGCAGCTTTCAGGAGGTTGCTAAACGATGCTATCTCTTTATAAAGGTTTTTATGTCGCCTCATTTGCGCCGTCTCTGGGATTTCAGCCAACCGCCGAGTTGCACACCCACATCGTTTACCTTTTTTGATACAACCTCATATCGATGGAGACTTAAGAGTTTCAGATCCTTGCATAGCCTCACATAGTACCGGGCCTGTTCGAGTCTGATGTTGGCCTTATTCAGTACCTGCATCTTCTCTTGAGAATATGTCGCGGAGATCAGAAGTTCGAGAACATCGAAGCACGCGGATTCCAGCCGTTCACCGAGAAGGTAACGCTGGGATTTTGGAAATTTAGAAACTTGTGGAACAAGATATAGGAGAAGATCATACATCGACGTTATAATTTGAGGTGCACCCTGCCTCATGACTCGACGCTCCTTAGTGAAGCTCATCGTTTCTCGGAGAATAGAAAATCCGGATAAGTGTAAAAAAGCAAAGGATAAAAGTTTACATCAGCTTTTTTTCGGGTCCTGGGGAACCAGCACCGGACGGAAGCCGAAATAGCAGTCACGAGCGCCCGGATTGCTGTAGCCGCGACAAGCGGCACGCAGATCCCGAGGATCATAGATGATCCAAGAGGCGCCGCGAAGCACAAAAGTTCCTGACCCTTTGGCCCATGGGCTTGATGTCCACTCCCATACATTTCCTTCAATATCCCCCAGTCCAAATCCGTTTCTGTATACGTCTGGATGCGTAACCGCCCTCGTTCTATCCGTTTTTCCATCCGCATTGAAATGTGCCTGATCTCTTGTTGCAGGAATTATAAACTCGTCTCCGCCAGGTCCCTTGGCCGCCCTTTCCCATTCCATCTCTGTCGGAAGTCGCCCTGCAACTGCTTGACCTTTACTTGTGCTCAATTGTTCACCGATCCATCGGGCATATTGATTCGCTTCTGTATGATTAATCCGAACCGCCGGCTGATCCATTCCCGCAAACTTTTCTAAAAGGTCTCGCGCATCCTTTCCACCTGTCGCTTCAAGAAATGCGATCCAGTCTTTATTAGTGACAGGATGGTCCAACATAAAAAAGCCACCCACAGTCATCATCCTCTGTGGTTTCTCATCATTGAATGCATACGGATCGTCGTCGGCCGAACCGAACATAAACGATCCTTCTGGAATCCATCTCCACTCGGCTCCGAGATCGAATGGTGCTTCGACATTTACTGTCGCCGCTCCACCTGTGACCGCAATTTGACCGACGGTATTTACCTTGATAGCCATACGCACCGCCAACTCTACATCATCACTATGCTGAGTTAGCTGGCCAAGTATTTGTTCCTGTGCTTGCTCCGAAATAGGCGGCGTAGCAGGTAAGGTACTGATGCTGCTTCGCAGACCGACTAATGTTCCATCCTGCGGAAACGCCGTCACGTACGTATCAATCGCACTTCCCACTGCTTGAAATGCGGTTAGCGTTTGTGCGGGAGTCATTATCGTATTCACTCCGCTCACAAGACCTGGCACACCCACACCTTGAATAAATTGAAACGCTTGATTGAATCCTGGATTAATTGAAGTTCCCGTCATAACTACCTCCGTATAATTCCAATAACATCTGTTTATCGCACATTCCCTAAAAAAGTTTCTCGATTTTTCAACATTTACCTCAAAAATCATCCCTACACGATCCTGCACGAACAATTGCACAAATTACCTTATAATATCGGCTAGTTATCTGTCACATAGCTTTTAATTCAAACGAATGCAAGCAAGCACCCTTATTCGTTGCCTATATGCAACATTATCATATTGACTCACATGTTGCATATATGCTACACTCCTTAATGTGATCGATATTCGTTATTACAGAACGGAAAGTGGAAAGAGTCCATTTTTGAGTTGGTTGGAAGGTTTGAAAGATCCACGTACACGCGCTGTTATCAAGGTACGCATCGATCGTCTTTTACTGGGCTTATTTGGCGATGCGAAAGCAATTGCTGAAGGTATAAACGAACTCAGAATTCATATTGGTCCCGGTTACAGGGTGTACTTTGGAAGGGATGGAAAACAGATAGTCCTTTTGCTATGTGGTGGATCGAAACGGACACAAAAGAACGATATAAACAAGGCCAAGAAATATTGGGCCGATTATTTGGAGGTAAACTATGGCAAAGGCAAAAAAAAGAAGCGGTGATTATAACGAATATCTAATAGAATCATTAAAGGATCCTGACGAGGCAGCATCCTATATCAACGCAGCGCTTGAGGAATCTGATGATCCCGTTGCCCTTCTCATCGCGCTTCGGCATGTAGCAGAGGCATACAGCATGTCCAAGGTGGCGAAGGACGCGCATATCAACCGCGTAACCGCGTATAGGATTCTTTCCGAAAAAGGAAACCCACGTCTCGACAGACTGTTTGCCCTTCTGGAAGCTCTCGGATTAAAACTCAAAGTTGAAATCGATGCACAGAAGGTGGCTTGATTTAAATAGCTTCTCAGCCCCCCTACTCCCATTATATTTCTAGATGTCTGAGTAGGTGCATTATGTCTGGTATAATATATTCCCTCACAATCATTACTCACATAGAAGATCATACTTCGATGTTACGACCTGAGGTGCACCCTGCTTCATAAACCGACGCTCCTTAGTGAAACTCATCGTTTCTCGGGAATACTAAATCCGGATAAGGGTAAAAAGGCAAAGGGTAAAAGGCTACATCAGCTTTTTTTCGGGTCCTGGGGAACCAGCACCGGACGGAAGCCGATAAAGCTGAAACGATCGTCCGGAATGTTGAAGTTGCGAAAAGCGGCACGCAGAGACTGAGGACTATAGTCGTCCCAAGAGGCGCCGCGAAGCACAAACGCACTCGATCCCTCTGCCCATGGGCTCGATGTCCACTCCCATACGTTACCGATCATATCCTTCAGTCCAAATCCATTTACATATGCTTCGGGATCTGTAACCGCCCTCGTTCTATCCGAATCGAAGTGAGCTTGCCTGCTCGTTGCTGGAGTTATAAATTCATTTCCGTCCGGACCCTTGGCAGCCCTCTCCCACTCCTGCTCAGTTGGGAGCCGTCCGATGACGCTTTGTTCTACCTGTGCGCTTACTTGCGAACCTAGCCACTCTGCATATCGGCTTGCCTCTGGATGATTGATCAAAACCGCCGGTTGATCGAGTCCCGAAAACTTCTTTGAAATGTCTCGCTCATCCCTTTCCCCTGTAGCCTCGAGAAATGCAATCCATTCTCTATTCGTCACAGGATGATCCAGCATAAAAAAACCACCTACGATCACCTGTCTTAGTGGCTTTTCAGCATCATATGCGTATTGATCATCATCTGCAGAACCAAATTGAAATGTTCCGGCAGGAATCCATCTCCACTCGGCTCCGAGATCGTAAGGTGCTTCTGTATTTATCAACGCCGCACCACCGGTAACTGCAACCTGACCTACATTCCCTATCTTGACGGCCATGCGTACTGCCAGTTCTACATCATCCTTATGTTGAGTTAGCTGACCAAGAATCTGTTCCTGTGCCTGGGCAGTGATGGGTGGATTGGCTGGCAACCCACTGATATTGCCACGCAAACCCATGAGCGTTGTATCCTGCGGAAATGCACTAGCATATGTATCGATTGCACTCCCCACCGCTTGAAATGCAGTTAGTGTTTGTGCCGGCTGAATCATACCGGTTTGTATGCCACTAACAAGCCCTGGTACACCCGCCGTATTAATGAATTGTAATCCTGGATTAATTGTAGCTCCGCTCATAATCATCTCCTCTTATTCATACATTTGTATCCTTTATCGCACATTCCATAAATTTGTTGCTCGTTTTTTAAGTTACATGCAAAATTACTTCTTAGAACCACCTTATGGGTACATTTATGTTTATACAAGTAATATCATGTAGTTATTAAACTGTCCTTTCATATCACTCTACATATATATTGACAATATACATATAATATATGTATAATATGATCATGAGCTATACGTTTGAATGGGATGAGCGGAAAGAACTGGATAACATAGCCAAGCACGGCGTCAATTTCCGCGAGGCCATGGAGGTTTTTGCTGATCCCAAGGTCATACATCTCGAAGATGAGGAGCACTCTTCCGAAGAGGATCGATTCTATGCCGTGGGTAAGGTTACTTCAGGAAATATTATTACCGTACGATACACCTTCCGCAAGAAGGTTATAAGAATTTATGGTGCGGCGAACTGGCGGAAATGGAGGAAATATTATGAAAAAGAAAATTCCTGATCCAGATAAGATGAAGAAAATAAAGGGTCCCAAACTCTCTAAGAAAGAACTCAAAGGCTCAAAGATCAAGGTGACGACCTACCTGGATGAAGAGGTGCTTGAGGTTCTGCGTGAAATGGCTGAGAAAAGCGGCGGAAAATATCAAACGCTGCTAAACAAAATACTCAGAGATATTCTTCTCGATGATAAGAAAGGGATCCTTCAGCGACTTGAGGAATTAGAAAAAGTGGTATTTAAGGGCAAAGCTGCCTGAGTTTAAATCGCCCCTCACGCCCCCTACTCCTGTTTTATTGTTTGATGTCTGAGTAGGTAGATTATGTCTGGTATAACATGTCTATTGTCGAACCTTAAAAAATCCCCATCCATCACGCTCGCTACATTGGATATGCAGTTACGAGTGACGGATGGAGCCCCGCTATCTTTGGCCCACCTATTTTGGCAAACCGGGATGATCGACCTGGACCCCTCGCTGGCACGTCCCGCAGAAAACTCTACGGAACACTCTCCCCGTTTCCTTAAAAAAAAGGACTCTGGCCTGCAAGATTGCACCTTGGGGTGCTGGGGAACCAGCACCGGACGGAAGCCGATATTGTTGTTACGTTCGTCCGGATTGTTGTTGTTGCGATAAGCGGCACGCAGATTCTGAGGATTATTGTTGTTCCAAGAGGCGCCGCGAAGCTGGAACCCGTTTACTGTGATCGATCACCCCTTTCTAAAGACTGTATTCGACAAAATATCCCCTCTCAAACGTGCAGTCTCAGCATGCAAAGCATGCCCTATCCAAGATTGAATGGATTGATTGATATGCGCCCAACTAACATCGCCATTTTCATATTCTCGCTGAAACTTTCTCAATCGACGTTTAAATCTAATCACATTCTGACGTTTGAGACGACGCCGTTCCGGAAAGATTATCATACCAAAAAAAGGAACACCTGCCGATGTCTTATAAACGCAGCATTTATCAGAATGCAGGCGAAGACTGAGTTTTTCAACATAATCCGTGATCAGCTGTTTTAGATACCAAAGGCGATCCTTATCGTTATCGAAAATCACAAAATCATCCATGTATCGAAGATAATGGGAACAGACAAGATCCTGCTTAATGAAGTGATCCAGTCCGTTGAGATAGATGTTCGCAAAAAACTGTGACGTCAAATTCCCTATAGGAATCCCTCTGTCCGCAACTTCCGGTCCATCGTGAAATTCGAGTATCCGACCCATAAGCCAAAGCGTATCGTCACACGCAATCTTTCTTTTGATCAAAGAAATAAGAATCTGACGATCTATGCTCGGAAAGTATTTCTGAATATCGCACTTCAGTGCATAACTACACCGACGAGAAAAACTCTGAAAGCGGTCCAGAGCCGCATGCGTCCCCTTCCCTTTTCTCGTGGCATACGAATCGTAGATGAAAGTCGGATCGAAGATCGGCTCTAGCACGTTGTGCAATGCGTGATGAACAACACGATCTCTATATGGTGCTGCGCTGATCACGCGCTGCTTTGGCTCATATATTGTAAAGTGATGATATTTTCCCGGTTTATATTTCTTTGTGGCCAATTCTTCATGTAGACGCCACAATTCATTTTCGAGGTAGTAATTGAAGTGTGCCGTAGGTGTTTTATATCGCTTTCCACGCTGGGCAAGGCGCGCAGCTTTCAGGAGGTTGCTAAACGATGCTATCTCTTTATAAAGGTTTTTATGTCGCCTCATTTGCGCCGTCTCTGGGATTTCAGCCAACCGCCGAGTTGCACACCCACATCGTTTACCTTTTTTGATACAACCTCATATCGATGGAGACTTAAGAGTTTCAGATCCTTGCATAGCCTCACATAGTACCGGGCCTGTTCGAGTCTGATGTTGGCCTTATTCAGTACCTGCATCTTCTCTTGAGAATATGTCGCGGAGATCAGAAGTTCGAGAACATCGAAGCACGCGGATTCCAGCCGTTCACCGAGAAGGTAACGCTGGGATTTTGGAAATTTAGAAACTTGTGGAACAAGATATAGGAGAAGATCATACATCGACGTTATAATTTGAGGTGCACCCTGCCTCATGACTCGACGCTCCTTAGTGAAGCTCATCGTTTCTCGGAGAATAGAAAATCCGGATAAGTGTAAAAAAGCAAAGGATAAAAGTTTACATCAGCTTTTTTTCGGGTCCTGGGGAACCAGCACCGGACGGAAGCCGAAATAGCAGTCACGAGCGCCCGGATTGCTGTAGCCGCGACAAGCGGCACGCAGATCCCGAGGATCATAGATGATCCAAGAGGCGCCGCGAAGCACAAAAGTTCCTGACCCTTTGGCCCATGGGCTTGATGTCCACTCCCATACATTTCCTTCAATATCCCCCAGTCCAAATCCGTTTCTGTATACGTCTGGATGCGTAACCGCCCTCGTTCTATCCGTTTTTCCATCCGCATTGAAATGTGCCTGATCTCTTGTTGCAGGAATTATAAACTCGTCTCCGCCAGGTCCCTTGGCCGCCCTTTCCCATTCCATCTCTGTCGGAAGTCGCCCTGCAACTGCTTGACCTTTACTTGTGCTCAATTGTTCACCGATCCATCGGGCATATTGATTCGCTTCTGTATGATTAATCCGAACCGCCGGCTGATCCATTCCCGCAAACTTTTCTAAAAGGTCTCGCGCATCCTTTCCACCTGTCGCTTCAAGAAATGCGATCCAGTCTTTATTAGTGACAGGATGGTCCAACATAAAAAAGCCACCCACAGTCATCATCCTCTGTGGTTTCTCATCATTGAATGCATACGGATCGTCGTCGGCCGAACCGAACATAAACGATCCTTCTGGAATCCATCTCCACTCGGCTCCGAGATCGAATGGTGCTTCGACATTTACTGTCGCCGCTCCACCTGTGACCGCAATTTGACCGACGGTATTTACCTTGATAGCCATACGCACCGCCAACTCTACATCATCACTATGCTGAGTTAGCTGGCCAAGTATTTGTTCCTGTGCTTGCTCCGAAATAGGCGGCGTAGCAGGTAAGGTACTGATGCTGCTTCGCAGACCGACTAATGTTCCATCCTGCGGAAACGCCGTCACGTACGTATCAATCGCACTTCCCACTGCTTGAAATGCGGTTAGCGTTTGTGCGGGAGTCATTATCGTATTCACTCCGCTCACAAGACCTGGCACACCCACACCTTGAATAAATTGAAACGCTTGATTGAATCCTGGATTAATTGAAGTTCCCGTCATAACTACCTCCGTATAATTCCAATAACATCTGTTTATCGCACATTCCCTAAAAAAGTTTCTCGATTTTTCAACATTTACCTCAAAAATCATCCCTACACGATCCTGCACGAACAATTGCACAAATTACCTTATAATATCGGCTAGTTATCTGTCACATAGCTTTTAATTCAAACGAATGCAAGCAAGCACCCTTATTCGTTGCCTATATGCAACATTATCATATTGACTCACATGTTGCATATATGCTACACTCCTTAATGTGATCGATATTCGTTATTACAGAACGGAAAGTGGAAAGAGTCCATTTTTGAGTTGGTTGGAAGGTTTGAAAGATCCACGTACACGCGCTGTTATCAAGGTACGCATCGATCGTCTTTTACTGGGCTTATTTGGCGATGCGAAAGCAATTGCTGAAGGTATAAACGAACTCAGAATTCATATTGGTCCCGGTTACAGGGTGTACTTTGGAAGGGATGGAAAACAGATAGTCCTTTTGCTATGTGGTGGATCGAAACGGACACAAAAGAACGATATAAACAAGGCCAAGAAATATTGGGCCGATTATTTGGAGGTAAACTATGGCAAAGGCAAAAAAAAGAAGCGGTGATTATAACGAATATCTAATAGAATCATTAAAGGATCCTGACGAGGCAGCATCCTATATCAACGCAGCGCTTGAGGAATCTGATGATCCCGTTGCCCTTCTCATCGCGCTTCGGCATGTAGCAGAGGCATACAGCATGTCCAAGGTGGCGAAGGACGCGCATATCAACCGCGTAACCGCGTATAGGATTCTTTCCGAAAAAGGAAACCCACGTCTCGACAGACTGTTTGCCCTTCTGGAAGCTCTCGGATTAAAACTCAAAGTTGAAATCGATGCACAGAAGGTGGCTTGATTTAAATAGCTTCTCAGCCCCCCTACTCCCATTATATTTCTAGATGTCTGAGTAGGTGCATTATGTCTGGTATAATATATTCCCTCACAATCATTACTCACATAGAAGATCATACTTCGATGTTACGACCTGAGGTGCACCCTGCTTCATAAACCGACGCTCCTTAGTGAAACTCATCGTTTCTCGGGAATACTAAATCCGGATAAGGGTAAAAAGGCAAAGGGTAAAAGGCTACATCAGCTTTTTTTCGGGTCCTGGGGAACCAGCACCGGACGGAAGCCGATAAAGCTGAAACGATCGTCCGGAATGTTGAAGTTGCGAAAAGCGGCACGCAGAGACTGAGGACTATAGTCGTCCCAAGAGGCGCCGCGAAGCACAAACGCACTCGATCCCTCTGCCCATGGGCTCGATGTCCACTCCCATACGTTACCGATCATATCCTTCAGTCCAAATCCATTTACATATGCTTCGGGATCTGTAACCGCCCTCGTTCTATCCGAATCGAAGTGAGCTTGCCTGCTCGTTGCTGGAGTTATAAATTCATTTCCGTCCGGACCCTTGGCAGCCCTCTCCCACTCCTGCTCAGTTGGGAGCCGTCCGATGACGCTTTGTTCTACCTGTGCGCTTACTTGCGAACCTAGCCACTCTGCATATCGGCTTGCCTCTGGATGATTGATCAAAACCGCCGGTTGATCGAGTCCCGAAAACTTCTTTGAAATGTCTCGCTCATCCCTTTCCCCTGTAGCCTCGAGAAATGCAATCCATTCTCTATTCGTCACAGGATGATCCAGCATAAAAAAACCACCTACGATCACCTGTCTTAGTGGCTTTTCAGCATCATATGCGTATTGATCATCATCTGCAGAACCAAATTGAAATGTTCCGGCAGGAATCCATCTCCACTCGGCTCCGAGATCGTAAGGTGCTTCTGTATTTATCAACGCCGCACCACCGGTAACTGCAACCTGACCTACATTCCCTATCTTGACGGCCATGCGTACTGCCAGTTCTACATCATCCTTATGTTGAGTTAGCTGACCAAGAATCTGTTCCTGTGCCTGGGCAGTGATGGGTGGATTGGCTGGCAACCCACTGATATTGCCACGCAAACCCATGAGCGTTGTATCCTGCGGAAATGCACTAGCATATGTATCGATTGCACTCCCCACCGCTTGAAATGCAGTTAGTGTTTGTGCCGGCTGAATCATACCGGTTTGTATGCCACTAACAAGCCCTGGTACACCCGCCGTATTAATGAATTGTAATCCTGGATTAATTGTAGCTCCGCTCATAATCATCTCCTCTTATTCATACATTTGTATCCTTTATCGCACATTCCATAAATTTGTTGCTCGTTTTTTAAGTTACATGCAAAATTACTTCTTAGAACCACCTTATGGGTACATTTATGTTTATACAAGTAATATCATGTAGTTATTAAACTGTCCTTTCATATCACTCTACATATATATTGACAATATACATATAATATATGTATAATATGATCATGAGCTATACGTTTGAATGGGATGAGCGGAAAGAACTGGATAACATAGCCAAGCACGGCGTCAATTTCCGCGAGGCCATGGAGGTTTTTGCTGATCCCAAGGTCATACATCTCGAAGATGAGGAGCACTCTTCCGAAGAGGATCGATTCTATGCCGTGGGTAAGGTTACTTCAGGAAATATTATTACCGTACGATACACCTTCCGCAAGAAGGTTATAAGAATTTATGGTGCGGCGAACTGGCGGAAATGGAGGAAATATTATGAAAAAGAAAATTCCTGATCCAGATAAGATGAAGAAAATAAAGGGTCCCAAACTCTCTAAGAAAGAACTCAAAGGCTCAAAGATCAAGGTGACGACCTACCTGGATGAAGAGGTGCTTGAGGTTCTGCGTGAAATGGCTGAGAAAAGCGGCGGAAAATATCAAACGCTGCTAAACAAAATACTCAGAGATATTCTTCTCGATGATAAGAAAGGGATCCTTCAGCGACTTGAGGAATTAGAAAAAGTGGTATTTAAGGGCAAAGCTGCCTGAGTTTAAATCGCCCCTCACGCCCCCTACTCCTGTTTTATTGTTTGATGTCTGAGTAGGTAGATTATGTCCGGTTTATTGTTTTATCTCCCCATCTATATAATGATAGTAATCACATCTTAAGTGCTTCCACCTCAATACCACTATCCTTAAAAAACTTCTTAAGTCGCTTAATAAGGCGCTCCTCCAATTGCCTCACCCTCTCCTTCGATATTCCATATTCACCTGCAATTTCCTGAAGTGTTAAAGGAAGTTCTGAAAGGAGTCGCTCCTGGAAGATCTTGAGCTCCCTGTCATCGAGTGACTTCGAAAACTCCTTAAACTTCTGTTTCAGGATATCCTGCGTCTGCTGTTCAGCTATTCTATCATCGACAGGCATCTCGTCGATCGGCAGGAAGTCCTTTAGAATGGCCCCACCATCGCCAGAGTCGCCTTTAATTGGGGCTTCAAGGGCATATTCCGGCTCTGTAAGCCTTTTCTGCATCTCCTCTACGGCCTTTTCGCTGACGCCAAGGCGCTTCGATAGCTCTACAGGTGTTGCATAGTATCCCATCGCCTCGATCTTCTCCTTCTCGCGCATGAGATTGTAGAAGAGCTTCTTTTGCTCCTTGGTGGTTCCGATCTTTATCAGGCGAAAGTTATCTAGAATATACTTTAAGATGTAGGATTTGATCCACCACGTCGCATAATGGGCGAGTCTGGCACCCTTCTTTGGATCATAGTTTTTGACCGCCTGCAGAAGACCAACATTGCCCTCCTGAATGAGATCCAGGACATTGTGATAGGCGCTTCGATACTCCATCGCAATCTTCGCAACCAGACGAAGGTGTGTCGCTACTAGCTTCTTCGCAGCTTCGAGATCACCTTCATCATGAAATTTCTTCGCCAACTCATGCTCCTCCTCCAATGAGAGCATCGGATAGTTCTTCACCTCCTGCATATAACTCTGCAGAGGATCGCGGCGGACGAGTTCTCGTGAAGTGCTCCCCCTCTTCTTATTTTGCTTATTCTTATCGGTCATTTAGCGGATATTTCTATATTAGAGGACTTTCTTGGGCAAGCATATAATAGGAATGATTGCATCATTTTGAAGCACCACGGTTCATATCGATACATCTAAAAATCGTAAGTAGTTGAATTTAAAGATTCGAAACTTGGCATATCTATTGCTCTTATCTTTAAAAATATGAGTATATTGACAATATTAAAAAATCGTCTAATCTTAAATATAGGAAAAATTAGAAATACCGCCCCTGGCAGTACGCCCCTCCTGAAATAGCGGAGTGGCCGAGCCCAGGGGCTTTTTTTTATTTCTGAGGGTTCTTAAGATGAAAGTTGCAATCCTTATTGATGGCACGTTCTTTCTGTATCGTTATACCCATTTCTTCGGCAATCCACTCGAAAAAGACCCAAGGAAGGTAGCGGATATATTATACAGGATGTCACTCGCTCATGTCGGGATGCACACCGGAAGGAATCACCTCAAATTGAAAAGTCTCAACGAACTGTACAGGATTTTTTATTATGACTGTTTACCATTGACGAAGAAGGCGCATCTTCCAATATCAAGGAAAGCCACCAATTTTGCCAAATCCAATCTATATACATTTAAAGTTATATTCATAAAGGAATTGAAAAAAAAGAGAAAAGTAGCGCTCCGATTAGGCCATCTAAAGGACGATAATAAGTGGGCTTTAAAGAATGCGTCTTTAAGAAACCTACTTTCGGGAAGAACAGAGTTCAGTCAACTCAAAGACGTAGATTTCAAATATGATATCAGACAGAAAGGTGTAGATCTTCGCATAGGAATAGATATCGCTTCTCTCGCTTATAAAAATCTCGTGGATAGAATTATCCTCGTTTCGGGTGATAGCGATTTTGTACCGGCAGCGAAAGTGGCTAGACGTGAGGGAATTGATTTCATACTGGATCCGCTATGGCAGAATATCGATGAGACGCTCTTTGAACATATCGATGGACTCAAATCTGTGTGGAAGAAACCAATATCACACAGTCTTGATTAAGTGATTATTTTATCAAGTTGTAGCTATCCAAAAGATAGACTACTTTTGAAATATCGGTTCGCTGAGGTGAAATCCTACACCTGAGGTCTTGGAATTATCTATATATTTGCGGCTCACGAGAAATGATAAGAGATCCTCCTCGGCCATGATCGATAGAGCTGTATCGGTCATCGGTGTTGAGTTGTAGACGATCACACTTCCGTCATCATTCTTCACGAGAAAACCCACGTGCGTGACCAGGAGATCCGTCATCCAATTGTCTTTATCGACGGCGAAAGCCTTCCAATCCTTATGCATGCGTATGAGGTCCCCAGCGATCGCGCCCTCCCCCTCCGGCATCGAAATCTTCAGGTCCTTGTTTACGAGGTTGAAGATCGAAATCTCTGGAAGGGAATCTACAAAATCCGGATCGAGCGTGTAATTTCCGCTGTGACCATTCACCATATTTTCGAATGGAAAATAGCTTAGGGATACGTTTTCCTCAGGCATGATCAGCCCAAGATTCTTGAATTCTACCAACCTGATAGCATACTCGGCATCGCCAAGATCGGAAAAATCACCTTCGAGTGATGACTTCGCCTTATACCAGTTTTTCTTATTTATCGTTCCTTGTACCTTCACTACATCTATAGTCGAAAGACTCATCTCGCTCTCTTTGATAAAACCGGCCTCGATATTGTTCGGAATCCAATCGACAGATTGAAAATGATTCCTCATCGGATATTCCTGAACTCCGTCCAGATATCTAATCTTCTTCAATCGATCTCTAAATCCATCATAGGTTCCACCGCTGCCCAAGATCGCAAGTATCTGTTCGACCCATGTGACACAGTTGCCTATGGCAATGTCGTACTCGTTGTCGCGATCATACCTTCCGTTCGCTCCCTCACCCGGCACCGTCCAACTGTGCGGAGTGCCAAGCGCGAGTGTCGCCACAACCTTGAACGCATCCGAAATATTTCCAGATGAAATATACTTGCGCGCTTCCAGAATCACCTGTTCCAACTGATCAGAGCTAACAGGCTTCATGAAACGGCCCTCGTCGAGATTTACGAGGAAGATACCCCTCTCCTCATCGAGGATGACATCAGCATCGCCGTCATCATCGATGTCACCAACTAGGACTTCGCGGACCTCGCCATAGGGCCATTTCAATGTGTAAGGCGTTCCGCCACCACCCTCCAGAATTACTTCCTCAGCTTCGGGTGTCAGGAGAACAGCGACCTCGAGAAGATCCATGACGCCGTCACCTGTCACATCGGCGTTGATCGATATTATACCTCTATCGACCCTCCAGGTTCTCGTGCTTCCAGCTTCATACTCGCCATCTGTTACTAGTTCGAATGGAACTTGTTCAGCAGCCTTGTCGTTAGATTCAGGAAGCGTCTTCGATGGCTCCGGCGGCGAGGCTTCGTCTTTAACCGATGGTTCAGGGGTTATATCGCAGCCGATCAGAAGTGTCGTTGAGAGGATCAAAATAAGGGAATAGATAGATTTTTTCATAGTGAACTCTTATCGTCATTCCGCAAAAAAAGTTGCTAAAAAACAACGTGAGTAACTATCTTGTATCTACATGATATATAAAGATATTTAAGGTTAAAGGACTACTTTACCACCCACGACGGTATGCATAATCTGCACCGGCACCTCCCAACCATCGAAAGGGGTATTTCTGGCCTTGGACTGGAATTTGGAGGGATCGATCTTAAACAGCGAGTCTTTCTCGAATATGACTAAATCTGCCACGGCACCCACGGAGATCGTGCCCCTATTCAAACTGAATATTTTAGATGGTGATTTCGTGAACAGCTCGATCAATCGTTCGATGTCGATGTACTCCTCATCCACGAGTAACATACATACCGAAAATGCCGTCTCCATACCGATCACACCAAAGGGTGCGCTCAAGAGATCCTTCTTCTCATCCTTCGCATGCGGGGCATGATCGGTTGCAATTGCGTCGACCGTTCCATCCTGCAAACCTCCTATCAATGCAAGTCGATCCTCCTCGTTTCGAAGTGGAGGATTCATCTTTGCATTCGCCCCATACTCATCGATATCACTCTCCGTAAGTAACAGATGATGCGGAGTCACCTCGCATGTAACAGGCAGTGATTCCGCCTTCGCCTGTCTTACGTATTCTATACCCTCCTTCGTACTCACATGTCCTATATGGAGCCTCGCACCGGTATCCCTCACAAGTTCAACATCCCTTGCAATCGCTTCATTTTCGGCCGAACGAGGAATACCAGGAATTTTATTTACTCGAGAATACTGCCCATCATTTATAACGCCATTATTATTCAGAGAATGCATTTCAGGATGACTCGTTATCAAGATGCCCTTCTCCGCCGCTATTGAAAACACCTCTCTCGCAACAGTCTCATCCTGAATACAGCTACCGTCATCTGATATGGCAACTATACCTGCCTCCACCATTGCGTCGTAATCAGGAATCCTTTCACCCTTGAGACCGACGGTCATGGCTCCGACGGGGAGTACGTTAGCAAGTCCAACCTCCCTCGCCCGTGAAACGATTTTTTTCGTAATCTCCGCGCAGTCGTTGACCGGTTTCGTGTTCGGCATACAGACTATCGTCGTAAAGCCACCGGCGATGGCTGCCCTGCTCCCCGATTCAATATCCTCCTTATATTCATAACCGGGCTCCCGAAGGTGAACATGCAGGTCGATAAATCCTGGAGAAACGCATAGGCCTTCGGCATTCAGCACTCCTTCAGAGGAGGTCGGAGCTCTATCGCTGATTTCGGAGATGAGACCGTTTTCGATGAAGATGTTAGTTTGACCTGAGAGTTTTCCAGAAGGATCAACAATCGATCCGTTTGTGATGGCCGTGATCAATTTGTCTTTTTTCATAGAGTTGATGCCGGATACCGGATCCCAGATGCCAGCAGAAATAGTTATTTTTTCTGGCATCAGGTATCTGGCATCCCATTTTTTTCCTGCTTTAGCTAAATTCCATACGGCTCAGTAATATCCTTATCCAAACCGAAGACCTTGGCGATCAATGCGACGCGTGTCCACATGCCGTTTCGCTCCTGCCTCCAGTACTTCGCTCTGGGATCGGCATCGACCTCAACGTCGATCTCCATACGTCTAGGCAGTGGATGCATTATGATCGCTTCCTTCTTCAGAATTTTCAGATGATCGTAGTTGAAATGATACTTTGTGTAATCCAGTTCGTCAGACTCCCCCTTCTCATCGTACTCGTCTTGGATTCTCGTCATATATATCGCATCAACCTCGGGGATAACCTTCTCGAAGTCCGTGGTCTCCTCGAACTTAACGTTGTTCTTCTTTAGATCTTCACGAAGATCGTCGGCGATCCTCAAGGTTTCTGGAGAGACGAAGACAATCTCCGTGTCCTTGAAATGTTTCATCAGTCTACTCAGCGACCGCACCGTCCTTCCTCGCTTTACATCACCTACCATCGCAATCTTCTTGCCGTCGATGTCGCCGCCCGTCTTACCGAACGATCTTTTCAAAGTATAGATATCAAGAAGCGCCTGCGTCGGATGCTCATCCTTTCCTGAACCGCCGTTTATAATCGGAACCCTCCTAGGTGTTTCATCGAGGAGCTTTGCAATCTTGTCCGCCAAACCCGCTTGCGGCGATCTCATGATGATCAGATCGACATAGCTGCTGAACGTTCGAATCGCATCGTCGGCGGTCTCACCCTTCATCTCCGACGACGTATTCGGATCCCTGATCTCTGAAGTCTGAATACCCAGAATCTGACACGCATTTAGGAATGAAAGGAAGGTTCTTGTGGAGGGCTGCGTAAAGTAGAGCATCGCCCTCTTGTCCGAGATAAGTGTCTGAAGATAATTGCTCCCCCGCTTCGTGCGGGATATTTTTCTAAGCTTATTCGTTATATCATACAGCTCATCCAAAAAATTCCTGTCGAACTGGTCTGACCTGAGCACATGAAAGATCTCTTTTGACATATCCTATCCCTTCACCACGATTTGATTAATCTCATCGGTCTCGTTGAAGCGTACCTTGACGTTCTCGTTCGCCTTGGTCTTGAGATTTTTGCCCACATAGTCAGCCTGGATCGGAAGCTCGCGCCATCCCCTGTCGATCATCACCATGAGCTTGATGAATTTAGGCCTGCCATGGTCTATGATCGCATCCATCGCAGCCCTGATCGTCCTGCCTGTATAGAGAACATCGTCTACCAGGATGATTCCACGCCCGGTCACCGAAAAAGGCAGTTCCGACTTCTTAACGATCGCCTGATCCTCGATCTCCGATAGATCATCCCTATACAGGGAGATGTCGATCGATCCCATGTCTATCGGCTTGTGCTGCACCGCCTCGATCTTCTTGGCGAGCCACTTTGCGAGCGGAACCCCCCTCGTCTTGATGCCGACCAGCGCCACATTGTTCGTGCCATCGGTGACTATCTCCTTGGCGACATCCAGGATAGCCCGATCCATCTGCTCCTCACTCATCAAATCCTTAACTTTCATTTCCATGGCTTTAATCTCCTCAAAAAAAAAGCCCTCCTGCCGGTGGCAAGAAGGCTTGTTTCATAGCTTTATTTAACCCTGTCCATATCATTTTCCCTTGAATTTCGTGGGCTTATAGTGGGTGACCACGCAAATGTCAAGGAGGAAAGTCATCCCCAAACAAAACCGCTTGCTTGGGCTAATCAATCCACCTTCCAAACTCATTCCAGCGGATACCGCCGTGGTCCTTGTCGATCGAGAGCCAGACGAACATCGCCTTGCCCTTCACAGCTCCATCCGGAACAAATCCCCACTCCCTACTATCGGCTGAGTTGTCTCGATTATCCCCCATCACGAAGTAATAGCCCTCTGGAACTACGATATCATAGGAAGGCCTCTCCATATAGTTCTCGTACTGCACTATATGCTCTGAACTCCCTACAAGCTCACTATAAAAGTCAAAATCACGCCACCCACGGACGAACGGAATCGCCTCCTCGCTCGAATTCTTGGCGATCAACCTTCTCTTATCGCCCGGATACTCCTTGATCGTAAGGGGATGCTTCCTGATCATCTCCTCGTTTATCCAGATGTTGTCGTTATCTATATGAATCTTGTCGCCAGGAAGGCCTACCACCCTCTTGATGAAATCCTTGCTCTCATCCTCAGGGTATATGAAGACGACGACATCACCCCTCTCAGGATCGGTAAATCGAAAGAACCTGTTCTTCGTAAAGGGAAGCCTCAGCCCGTAGATGAACTTGTTGACGAAAATATGATCCCCGATCGACAGCGTTGGAATCATCGATCCTGACGGAATCTTGAAAGCCTCAAATACGAACATTCGAATTATAAGGGCGACTATAATGGCTACACCCAGCGCCTCAACATATTCTCGAAATGTACTCTTCTTTTTTTGAGGTTTTAAATTAGTTTCGTCGGCCATCTTCCCCTCCAGCAATGAGTTTTTACACCTATAATTTACTATAAAAGGATTACTTTAATAAATTTTACTTCATATCCTGATGCCGGATTCCAGATACCGGATGCCGGATAAAGCAGGTTTTATCTGGCATCTAGTATCCGGGATCTGGGATCAGTATCTACTTCACTTTCAACACACTCAAAAAAGCCTCCTGTGGGATATCGACGCTTCCAACTTTCTTCATGCGCCGTTTACCCTCCTTCTGACGTTCGAGGAGCTTTCTCTTTCTCGTAACATCGCCGCCATAGCACTTCGCCGTGACGTCCTTCCTCAAGGCTTTGACAGTCTCCCTCGCGACTATCCGACCTCCCACTGCCGCTTGGATAGCCACATCATACATCTGCCTTGGAATCAGTCTTTTAAGTTTCAGTGCGAGATCCCTACCCTTATATGGTGCATTCTCCCTATGACATATTATCGAAAGTGCATCGACGGGATCGCCGTTGATGAGGACAGCGAGTTTCACCAGCTTTGCTGCTCGGTAGCCCGTGATCTCGTAATCGAGCGAAGCATAGCCCTTCGAAGCCGCCTTCAACCTATCGAAGAAATCGAACATCATTTCTGAAAATGGGAGCATATATTCAATCATCACCCGATCGTGGCCGAAGTACTCCATGTGCTGCTGCTCACCGCGACGTTCCTGACATAACTTCATCACCCCGCCCAAAGAATCGTTCGGACAGAGTATCGATGCCTTCGCGTACGGCTCCTTAATTTCCTCGATCAACTGCGGCTCGGGAAGCTTCGCTGGATTGTCTACGACGACCTTCTCACCCTTTGTCGTTATGACTTCATACACGACAGTCGGCGCCGTCGACACGAGCTCAAGATCATACTCACGCTCAAGACGCTCCTGGATGATCTCAAGATGTAACGAGCCCAAAAAACCGGCGCGAAAACCAAAACCGAGTGCAGTGGAACTTTCAGGTTCATAATGGAACGAGGCATCGTTTAACTTTAGCTTCTCCATCGCATCCCGCAGTTCATCGTACTGTCCGGGATCGGTTGGATACAAACCAGCAAAGACCATCGGTTTGACATCCTGGAATCCAGGAAGTGGTTTATCGGCGGGTTCCTTCGCATCCGTGATCGTATCGCCAACCTTTGTATCGGCTACTTCCTTTATGCCGGCTATCACGACGCCGACCTCACCGCTTTGGAGCTCTTCGACGTTTAGCGGATGGGGATTGAAAATAGCTAGCTTCTGAACCTCGAAGTTCTTCTCCACATTCATAAGCCTGATATTCTGCCCCACCTTGATGGAACCATCGAAGATTCTGACAAGTGCTACAGCACCTTGGTAACTATCAAACCAACTGTCGAAGATAAGGGCTCTGAGAGGCTTGTCCTCATCCCCATTCGGTGCAGGTAGATGATTTACTATCGCTTCAAGGATATCCGCTATCCCCTCGCCAGTTTTTGCAGAAACCGCCACCGAAGCATCCGTTGGAACAGCGAGCATCTCCTCACATTGTTCTTTGGTACCTTCAACGTCTGCACTTGCTAAATCTATCTTGTTGATGATGGGGACCATATCCAAATCGTTGTGCATAGCGAGCAGCGCATTCGCCATCGTCTGCGCTTGGACTCCCTGTGTAGCGTCTATCACGAGCAGCGCCCCCTCACATGCCGTGAGCGACCTGCTGACCTCATAGTGAAAGTCGACATGCCCCGGGGTATCTATCAGATTCAATTCGTAGGATTTACCATCCTTGGCCTTGTACGGAATGCGAACTGTCTGTGCCTTGATAGTAATACCTCGTTCCCTCTCCAAATCCATCTTGTCGAGGTACTGATCTTTATGTTCACGTTCGGTAATTGCACCGGTGCATTCGAGTATGCGATCTGCAATCGTAGATTTGCCATGATCGATATGTGCTATTATGCAAAAATTTCTGATGTGTGATTGAGTCATAATAAACAAGAAGCAGGAGACATGAAACATGAAGCACGAAGTGGGTTTTCCTGCTTCCTGTTTCTTGCTTCCTGCCTCAATTTTAATAAGGAAAAATTACTGCTCGTTCAACACAACGAGGGCTTCAACACTCTCCCTCGACTTGAGTTCCTTCATGTACCTGGAGGCATCATTCCTGGTCTCAAATCCACCGAGGCGCACCCTGTACCATCTTCCTCTATCCGGTATATCCGCGATCATCATGTAGGCAGGATAGCCCTTGCCCTTCCATTTTTCGATGACCCGGGTTGCCTCCTTCATATTTGGATATGAACCGACCTGAACCGAATATCTCGCATTATCGGATGACTTCACCCTGATAACGCTCGAGTCGGTCGTCGATGCTAGTTCGTCGGAGGAGAGAGATTTCTTATCCGCGTCACTTCTCTCAACCCGTCTTTCCACCGGGCGGGTCTCCTTTATTTCCTCCTCCACAACCGTCTTCTTCTCGACGACCTCCGGACGATGAACCTCATCCTTCTTCTGCGCATTGTCGATCATCTTTCTTATTCTGTCCTTGAGCTCCGGTGTCTTCGCTTCAGCGATTAACCTCTTCGCAATCTCCCTCGCCTCAGGATCCGAAGTATTCAATACCTTACCCTCACCTCCAGCCTCCTCGATTAACTCCTCTGCAACGGCCATCTCACGGGATCTGTCGAGACCTAGAAACTCTTGGCCATAACGCGCCCCCAGATAGAAGACGAAAAAGAGGGTAAAGACCTCCAGCACCAACAAGGCGAAGAACTGGCCAAAGGTGAAGCGGCAAAAGAAGCCATCTCCACCCTCATCCCTTCGGCGGCTGCGCATATATTCAGTCATTCGGCTCTTCCTCCTTCTCCATCTTCGTGGGTGCCGAAATCCCTAAAATTCTCAAGGAGTTTTGTAACACAATCTGTATATTTTTCAAGAGATAGAGCTTGGCCTCCGCAATCTCCCTCTCTTGCCCCAAGATCCTATACCTCTCATCACGCTTGCCCTGGCTATAATACGACTGAAACATCCGCGAAAGCTCGAGTAGGTAGAATGAGAGCTTATGAGGCTCTAAAGTCTTTGCACATTCATTAATTATCTCCGGAAGTGTAGAGAGCATTCTAGCTATCTTCTGTTCTTCAGGTAAATTCAAGAGGTTGATATCTATCTTACTGGATTTAGGTAGTTTTATGCCCTGCTCCTCTGCTTTTTTGAACACGCTGCAAATTCTGGCGTGTGCATACTGAATATAGAAGACGGGATTATCCGGAGTCTCCTTCTTCGCAAGATCCAGATCGAAATCGAGCTGCGCGTTATGCGATCTCATAAGGAAAAAATATCGGCAGGCGTCCTTGCCCACCTCGTTCCTGACATCTTCAAGCGTCTCGTAGGTTGCGGCTCGCGTCGACATCGAGACGGCCTGTCCGCCCCTCATGAGATTTACGAGTTGTATCAAGACTACATCAAAGCCCTTCGGATCATATCCCATAGCTTCGATAGCTGCCTTCATCCGTGCAACATATCCCCCGTGATCCGCTCCCCAGATATCGATCACCCTGGAAAAGCCTCGATCGAACTTATTCTTATGATACGCGATATCGGCTGCAAAATAAGTTAGAGCTTCATCGGCCTTACGAAGGACCCTATCCTTATCATCCCCTAATTCTGTCGATTTAAACCAGAGCGCGCCATCCCTCTCCTCGAGATGCCCCTTCTTCTTCAGAAAACGAATCGAGGCTTCGATCGCCGCATCGGTATGCAGGTTCAACTCGTGAAAATATGTATCATGAATGACGCCCGTTTCAGCTAAATCCTGTTTTATCTGATTGAGGATCTTTTTCGAGGCATACTCGCTGCAAAATTCAATCGCCTCGGGCTCCGCCATGCCAGCCAACTTCTTCCCGAATGACTTTTCTATCTCCCTCGCAATGTCCACGATGTAATGTCCTTGATAGCACTCCTCGGGATATTCGATCTTCTGATCCAGCAACTCCTGATATCGCATGTAAACTGAACGTCCGAGCGTCAACATCTGTCCGCCAGCATCATTTACATAGTATTCCCTCGTTACATCATATCCCGCCGCCTCTAGGACGGAGGCAAGGACATCGCCATAAACAGCCCCCCTGCCATGTCCTATGTGAAGTGGTCCCGTCGGGTTGGCACTGACGAACTCAACCTGGAGTTTCTTTCCCTCCCCGAAATCGGTCTTTCCAAAATCCTCACCCTTCTTGAATATCTCGTGGAGAATCTCCAAATACGAATTCTGTTTGACCATGAAATTTATAAAACCAGGACCTGCGATCGAGACCTTCTCGATTTCATTTTCGCCGATTGAAATTCTTTCAACTATAATCTCCGCCACATCCCGTGGTTTACATTTCGAAGCGCTAGCAATCACAAGTGCTACATTCGTAGAGAGATCCCCATGAGCCTCAATACGAGGAATGCTGACCTCGATTTCGGGAACATCAACTATCTCCAAAACTCCATCGGAGGCAGCGGCTTCGATAGCTTCCTTTATCAACTGTTGTATTCTCTTCTCTATCATCTAAACACCTCTCACTTAGGACCCAGCAGCAAAATCTTAAGCCCATCGGGATGCATATATTTCTCAGCCGCCTCGTTTACACTATCCTTTGTTACAGCAGCCACACCATCGTATGCGACCAACCAGTAGTTCGGTGGATATCCGTAGAAATGAAACTTCGCCCTATCATTGACTATCTTGAATGGACTGTCCAACTCAAATATAGCGGAGGATAAAATTCCCCTCTTCGCAAAATCCACCTCTTCCGCCGTAACATCCTTACCTTCGGCCAACCTGACGATATGATCCTTCACAAGTTCAATCGCCTTTTCAGATTTCACAGCACTCGTACTCATACCTACTGCAAATAGTCCGTAGTCGGTTCCCTGTGTAATCCTGCCCCAGACGCTGTACGCCAGCCCCCTCTTCGTTCGAATATCCTCCATCAGACGGCTTTTAAAATTCCCCGCACCGAAGACCCTGCTCAGCACATATATGGAAAACCAATCGGGATTGTGTCTCCTCACCCCGTAGTGTCCCATTCTGACATATGTTTGACTCTTGGGACCAACCACCTTCTCAGTCTCCGCCCTGAATTGAAGCTCAGTCGTAGGGAGTTCAGGAAACTCCACCTCGCCATAGGCCGCACCCTTCATATGCTTTCGTAATAGCTTTAACAATTTCTTGATCTTAAAATTACCGGCGGCCGTGAGCAGCATATTGTTTGTTTTAAAATAACGCTTATGGAATTTGTCTATATCATCCTTCGTTATTGATGATAATTTATCAGGATCTGGCCGCCTTGCCCACGGGCTCTCCTTCCCGTAAACCAGTTGTGTATAAAGTATGCTCGCTTTTGAATTTGGATCGTCGAACTCCCTTCTCAAGGACTCAGCCAGCTTCCTCTGTTCCGCCTCGAGCCTTCTCTCATCAAAGCTCGGCCTGAAGATCATGTCGGTGAACAGTTCCATCCCCTTCTCAAGATCCTCCGATAAGACCGCCAACGTCCAAGCGCCCTTCTCACGACCTATCGCGGAACCCAACATCGCACCGATATCATCGACGGCCTTATCAAACTCCTCAGGTCCCCTCTTGGCGGCACCGCCGCTTCTCATCAACATACCAGTCAACTGTGCAAGGCCCAATTTATCCTTAGGCTCATAAACGCTTCCGACCTTATTGAATATCTTCATCTTGACGACTGGAAGAGTATGATCCTCCATCAGGAAGCAGATCATTCCATTTGGCAACTTTTCAACTGTCACATCAGGATTTTTGAGTTTTGGAAAATCAAGGTCATTGAACTTCTTTACAAAATTCGGTTCTGCATATGCAGACGACACGAAAAGTAACGCAAGAAATGCGATCGATATTATAAATATACGCTTCATCATTTACCCTTAAGCCTTTCGACAACTACCCTATCGCTGGCCTTCATATATTCTTTCGCAACCCTCATCACATCGCTCTGCTTCACTTCCGCAATCTTCTCAGGATAGGTGGCAAGGAGTTTCCAATCGCCGAAGGTCGTCTGAAAACGAGCGAGCGCCAAGGCGAGTGACATGCTATCGTCCAATGAAAACAGGATACCCGCCGTCACCTGTTTTTGAACTCGTTCCAACTCACTTTTCGAGACGGGCTTTTCCGCCAGCTTAATGATCTCCTCGCCTACAGCATCCAGCGCCTTATTCAGAGGCTGTCCCTTCATCGGTTCGATCCAAAAGAGCATGAGGTTGTCCAACCTGGAACCTGGAAAACTATCGGTACAATAGATATCCTTCAATATGCGCTTCTTGAATATGAGATCCCTCTCTATCCTGCTGGATCTCCCCTGACAGAGAAGTGATGTAATTACATCGAAGACGTATTCATCCGGATTTGGAAGGGTTGGTTTATGATATGAAATCGTCAATGATGGCTCGGCATCAAAATAAAACTTCTCGACGATTCCTCTATTGTGTACACCTCCGGAGGTAGGTGAAGGTGGTACCGGCTTTTTCGGGTATTTGCCGAAGACCTTTTTGGCGATCTTCTCCACCTCACCAACTTCCAAATCACCAACCACGACGCCAACCATATTCGATGCGACATAATACTTTTCGTGAAATTTCCTGGCATCGTCGATAGTGAGGTTATGAATGTCTTCCATATATCCGATCGTAGACCAATGGTAGGGACCACTCTTAAATGACGCGGCCAAAAGTTTTTCACCCATCTCACGATCTGGATTATTCTCTGTAAGCGATCTCCTCTCATCCGCAACGACATCGCGTTCGATATAGAACTCACGATACGAAGGCTCGAATATCATCTCAGCGAACATCCTCGCCCACAGCTCGAAACGA